>JANPGQ010000073.1:0-4354 GCA_031423975.1 Cytophagales bacterium
CGTTAGCCCACAAACCAACGTTGCTGACGCAAGTGTGTTTGGTGGGACACCAACCACGGAGCGGAACGAAGAGTAGATTCCGAACATCGAACATCGAATTACGAACAACTATTTCCTCATTCCCTTCACCAAAACATCTGCAATGATTTTATGAGCCATGGGGTTTGGATGATTATCATAAAGGGTTGAATCTTTTTGATTAATTTTAGCCCACTGGACGTATTTAGAATAGTTTTCTCCTGTATGTATGCCCATCCGTAGCACTGAATCTGCATCAATAAAAGTTACGTTTTTAACTAATTCTGAAGGCATAGTTTCCACAAATTTCTTTCTGTCATAATGATTGCTCATGCGTTGTTCATCCGAATAACCAAAACCTCCGATGTTCAAAACCACCATCTTCACACCGTACTCTTTACACAACTGATAGATTTTTTCATAAACATATTTCTCAATTTTCTGATTATCAGATTCTGCTTTTGTTAAGATTCCAAAAGTCATTTTCCATTTTGCCACGCTTTGTTTCCAAGAATCTATAATGGCTACTGGAAAGCCCACTTTGAAGAAAAAGGAGAATTTATCCGAAAAAGAAGCAGGTGAAGTTTTGTAATATTTGTAATCGGGATTATACAAAGCCGAACGGAAAAATGGCTCATGAATATAGAGTTCTTTTTTGTCATTTTCAGTAACAAAAGGAAACGGCATTACGCCGTGTGCCGAAGGGAAAAACATAAACCTGGCTCTATCCGCCAACCAGGGCGAATACTGAACGCAAAGTACTTTGGGACGGTGTTGAGGGATTTTTCTTTCTGCCAAAATCAACATTTGAGCCAATCCATAAGCATCCGTTCCGCAGTTTAAGGGTTTGTATTTCAAGGCTTTAACGGCTTGGGAAGAATAATTTTGTTCCGCCAAAGAATAATCTCCCCATGTAAAAGAACATCCCAAAAACATCATCAAAGTGTCAGAATCGGCAAATTGAGGGTTTTCTGGAATTCTGAAACCTTCACTGTCTAACTTTATTGGCACACTGATTTGTCCACTATCCAAAGGAAAAACGCTTCTGCCCGAACCATTCGGAATGCCCCGATGTCCCAAAGTATCATCTGCTGTAAAGACATCTCCTACTATTCCGATGTTCTTTTTGTAATAAACATACAGCTTATCAACGGCTCTGAAACTGGTGTAAAATTCTTTTATCAAGAAGAATGAAATGATGAAAATTAGAGCAAAACTGACAGCAGGCAATATTTTCTTGAAAGTAGTACCATTCCAAGATTTTTTGTAAGTAATTGACAGTAAATAAAATAGAGCGATGAAAATACCGAAAGCATCGCAAATTCGTTCAATTAATATCACATTGGGTTGAATATGACGAAAGCGAGCATGGTCGAAAAACCAGTGAACTAAATTAGGAATCTGATACAAACTAATAATTACAAGAATGATTATTAGCGTGAATTTTAGGTTTTTCATGTATAATTCTACGTTTATGATTTTTCTTTCAAAAATTTCTGAAACTTTATACCGTATTTCAAATTTTTCTTTTAATTTTGAATAGGCTTTAACGGTAAATGATAAATAGTAAAAGGTAATTAGTCCTGAATTTATAATATTTATTAGAAATTTTACGTTTAAAATTTTGCTAACTGCCACGTTGCAAAAGCCTATTTTTACCGCCCACAAATTTAGAAAAACAATACCCTAAATCCGAATTCCGCCGTTTCAATTTTGCTATTTAATAATTCCTCCCAAATCCTTACCTAAAAAATTATGGCTTTTTACGAACACAGTTTAGAAATTCCTTCCGAAAGCAACAAAGATGTAATCATCAAAGTTATTGGTGTTGGTGGTGGCGGTAGTAATGCCGTCGAACACATGTATGAAATGGGTATTCAAGATGTTGATTTTATCGTCTCGAATACTGATTTACAGGCACTTAATGACAATAAAGTTCCTCATAAACTTCAATTAGGAGCAATCCTGACGGAAGGTTTAGGGGCAGGAACAGAACCCGAACAAGGTCGTTTGGCGGCTTTGGAAAGTGAAGCCCAAATTAGGTCATTATTGACAAATGATACTAAAATGGTTTTTATCACTGCAGGTATGGGTGGTGGAACGGGTACGGGAGCTGCTCCTGAAATTGCTCGAATTGCCAAAGAGTTAGATATTCTTACGGTTGCCATCGTAACGGCTCCGTATTCGTGGGAAGGCACTGAAAAAATTGATGCTGCCAATGAAGGTATCAGGATGTTGCAAGAAACTTGCGATACCGTTTTGGTAATTTTGAACGATAAATTACTCGAAATGTTTGAAGATCTCAACATTTTGGAAGCCTTTGAACACGCCGATGATGTATTGGCAAATGCCGCAAAATCAGTGGCAGAGGTTATTACCAAATCTGGTAAAGTAAATGCCGACTTCAAGGACGTTAAGAAAGTGTTGAGTAATGCAGGACAAGCTGTGATGAGTAAAGCCACTGCAGATGGTCCTAACAGAGCGAAATTAGTTATTGAAAAAGCCCTTGATTCACCGCTTTTGAACAATAGAGATATCAAAGGAGCTGAACGTATTTTGGTAACTGTTGCTACGAGTCGCCAAAAAATTATGGGTGTGAAAGAACAACAAGCCATCACCTCGCACATTATGGAGGCAATTGGTGGCAAACAACCAAAAGGATTTAAGTTAGGTTTTATTATTGATGAGACTTTAGGAGACTCAATGAGTATAACCGTTTTGGCGGCAAAATTCAACAAGCCAACTGCTGAACAACAACATGAAATTGTGGTGGTAGAGGAAGAAGAGCCAATCGTTGATGAAGTAAAAGAAAACGAAATTGTAGAAGCCAATCAGCCAATGTCAAGTACAGACACAGAAACCTTGCAAGTTGCTCCTGAAGTAGTTTTTACGTATCGGGAAGATGATACGCTTCGTTTACGCAAAATGATTGATAATTTTTGTCAAAAAATGCCCTCTGAAACTGACCTCGAAGCCCCCGCTTTTCAACGCTATGGTATTAAATTAATGGACGTTTCTGATATTAAAGGTGTTGAATTTCAGACACATACTCTTTAATTAGGGGTTGGGGATTAGGTTTTAGGGATTAGTGAAATCTTCATATATCTTCGTTCCAAATCACTATTAAAAAACTAAACAAAAATTGCAGTCATAAATATTCAAATCATAAAAATCCCGCAAGACATAAAACGCTTTGCGGGATTTTGATTTAATCCACACTAAAAAATATGAAAACCGTTTTTTTTATTTTTATCTCTTTCCTTTCAATAAATAATCTTTTTGCCCAAGAGGAAATTAATAAATTGACTGCCGAAAGAGAAAATCTTTATCGAAAATATAAAGAATCGGAAAGCCTTTCGACGGGTATTTTTGGCAATCGTTCCAAAGGCGATTTGCAAACTACCATTGATGCTTTGAACGAAATTATCAAAAAAGATAATCAGATTTTGGAGGAATTGAAGAGTATTCAGGCAGATTCGAAGATAGAATTTACTAATAAATACAACGATTTGATTCAGCAAAATAATGATTTGAGTCAAAAAAATCGTGAGCTTTTAGAACTCTCCGAAAGGCACAAAGGCTATTCTAAAGAAAATCATGAAATGTTGCAAGCTACCGAGGATAAGCAGGTTTTATTTATGTCTCTGCTCACTATATTCGTTATTTTATCTGTGGTTTATGTGATAAAATATTTTGTTTTGAAAAGTGAAATGAAGAAGATGATGTAGTAAGACAAACGTAGCACGGCAGCGTACTACATATTCTCCTTCTCAAAAATCGCAAAAGCAACTTTTATTTTGTCATAGCCATATTTCATATCCATTGCTTCAAAAAGGGCTTTCATACCATCGCCTTTTTTTACGCCCATGGCTTTGGCTGCTCTCATGATTTCTCGGTATTCACTTTGATTAATAAATGCCCAAGGATTTATCGGTTTACCTTCCTCATATAGTTTACTCAAATGTGAAATGACAGTACCTGTATTCAACCCTCTAATTTCAGCAATTTCTTCTACCGAATTGCCCTCTTGGTACAATTTGAAGGTAAATTCGTATGTATTGATGCCCAATGAAGCACTATTTACGCTTGGTACGGTTTTCAAAAATGAGGCAATTTCACGGATAAATATTTCACCATATTGTTGATATTTCATTTCCCCAACCCCTGAAACATTTAACATATCTGCCTGTGTAAGCGGTTTTTTCTGAGACATATCTGAAATGGTAGCATCCGAAAAAATCACGAAAGGAGGCATATTTTTTTCATCTGCCAAACGTTTACGCAACTCTCGGAGACGTTCAAAAAGAGCATCACGAATAATTTCTTTCTTGGTTTT
>JANPGQ010000074.1:0-5926 GCA_031423975.1 Cytophagales bacterium
CTCAATTTTATACATTCCAGGTTTAGAAGATTTCGATGTTTCAGCTGAGGAAGATTTTTCAATTGCCATATCAAAATCCGTAAAAATGTCTCCTCTGTCAGATTTCAACTTCATATTTCCTTTAAAAGTGGGCGGAAAAGTTATATCAACGTTACCATTAAAGGTTTAAAACGCCATCGGTGCATTAGCTTGAACGCTATTTAGGTTTACTATTACTGAGCCGTTGATGGTATTTGCCACCACAGACCCGCCTACATTCAGCATCGTAATTTTACCATTTACATTTTTTATTTCCATCTCGCTCTTTACGTTTTCTACTTGAATATCACCGTTATTTACCGTGTGCAAATGTATTTTTGAAGCATTATTCGGAATTTTAATACTTAGATTCATCGCACGCATCCAGCCTGGGGTATCAATATTTACTTTGTTGTTTTTTTCCTCGGCATTGAGTTCTATTCCGCCATCATTATCAATTCGCTTCATTCCATCTTTGGTTTCGCTTTTATTTTTTGTGGGCGATTTGGCTGCAGCTTCAATCAAAATATCTTTCCCTTCATAACCCACCACTTTTATTGACCCATTTACCAATCCCACATCCAACGAATAAGGTTTTTGAGGGTCGGTCAGTGGCACAGTCAATTTATAAGTTTCTGTTTGGGCTTGTATCGAAAAGCCTATTAATAAGGCAATTACAAGCATTTTTATGTGGATATTCATTTTATTCAAGTATTTATAATGTGAGTAATGGTTCAAACGTAATAAATTTATGAATCTAAAATTTATCTTAATTTACATTTGAATTAAGATGTAATATTCTGATTTTCAGCCCTTTCATCAATAGCGAGGGGTTTAAACCCCTCGCTATTGATGAAAGGGCTGACTAACAAATTTATCTCGTTAAAAGTATATTTATCTATCCTTTTTTGATATAAACGTTGCCGTTTAAGGTTTCAAATTTGATTTTCTTTCCACCCTTTCCAATTCTTACGGAAGTTTTACTATCAATTTTAAATGCAGTACTATTCCCTCGCTTTTGGGTATTTTCGTTTATTTCGTTTGCTAATTTTTCTACATTTTCAAAATCAGTGTAAAATTCTCCGTGCATACTTTTAAAGCTCAAATCGGCGGCGAGGTCATTTTTGAACGTAACTTTTATATCGCCGTTGATGGTTCTGTACGAACTGGCATCCGTAGGGTTATTCAAATAATTGACCGTAATTCCTCCATTTACGGTATGTACTTGCGAGGTATTTTTGGCATTTTCAATATCTATTTTTCCGTTTACATTAGTTATTTCTAAGATTCCTTCTACATTTTTTATTACCACATTACCCCCATTCACCGTTGAGGCGTGCAAGTTTAATGATTTAGGAATCTTAACTACAAAATCCAGATTGTAATGATATTCAATCCTTCGGTCGTCGTTATTTCTTTCTCTATTTCTATTCGGGCGTGAGTCCCAAGGCTCTGAAATATAGGCAATTACACTATCCGCCTTTTGTTCAAAAGCCAGCTTAAACTCCTTTTTGCCTTCCTCTACAATAGATTCTGTTTTTCCCGAAATGGTTTTATCTACCTCAATAATTACCTTATCGCCATCGTAGCCTTCTACTTGAATATGCCCATTGATGTTGTAAAGTGCAAAGGTGGAATTGGCTTTTACGGAAAATTCTTTACTGATATGTTCCTTAAATTCTCCTGAGTTTTCTTGAGTTTTGGCACAACAAAGTGTGAGTCCCACAAAGCAGGACAGTACTAATCTTTTCATGATAAATATTATTTCTAAGTTTATAAATAATTATAATTATCTGTAAATCAGATAATTAATTAGATAATTTGCTGAACACTCATTTCTATTTTACTCTTAACGCTACTGTCTATATCTTTGCGTTTTAGGAGTTTATTAAAATATTTTACCGAACTCTTTTCTTGTAAATTCACCATCACATCAGCCATTGTCGACTGTACCAAAGGCGATTCTTGATTAAGAATAGAGGCTACCAATCCTTCTCTAACTTTTGGTTTATCAGATAGTTTTGCCAAGGCTTCCAACGCCATAATTCTTACGTTATCGTTAGAATCATTATTCAGCGTAATGAATAACGCTTCAATAATTTTTTTATCTACTTTAGGCATTTCATCGGCATAACTCACTGCCTTGATTCTTTCGCTGGCAGAAGGATTTTCGAGCATCGAAAGCATCATCATCTGCTTCATTTCTTGCATCTCCGAGGATAAAGATTCTATCTGTTGTTGATACGCAACTGATTGACTATCAGGTTTTCCCAGCCAAAACCCCGCCATGGTTCCAAGTCCAATTAATAGTAAACTATAAGCCCAATTATAAGATGGATTGTAGGTAAAACGCTCTCTAATTTTTTGCCATAAACCAGCCAATGAGTTCTCTTGCTTTGCTTCAACTTCTTTTTTATAAGTATCCAACATAGCATAAAAACGGGTTCCCATTTCTGGACTTGGCGAAGGGTTTTTCAGTGTACTCATTTGTTCCCAAAGTATCTGATTTTCAGCCCATTCTACCTGACAATCGGCACATTGCGAAATGTGTTGTTCGATTGTTGTCCGCTCTTTTTCATCGACTTGATGATGCATCAAATCAATCATTTGTTCTTGAACGTAATGGCAATTTATGTTTTGCTTTTCTGTCATAATCAACTCATTTGCAAATAAATTCGCTTCAATTCTTTCATCGCTCGATGCACTTTTACTTTGATATTACCTTCTGAAGTATTCATAACTACGGCAATTTCATTGTAGGATAATTCTTGAAAATGACTCAATAAAAGTACTTCACGATGTTCTGGACTCAGTTTTGATAGTGCTTCATGAATACTTTCATATTCCTGTTTTTTCTCTAACTGAACATCAACGGGTATTTCTGAAAGGTGATTATCACTGATTATTGAAACATCCGCTTGATAAGTTACTCGCTTGTTTTTCTTGGCATCATCAATCAAAACATTGCGGGCTACGTGATACATCCACGTTCGGAATTCGCCTTCGCCTCCGAAAGTATGGCGGTACTTCAAAAGCCTATAAAAAACATTTTGGACTAAATCTTCACTCAGCGTAGGATTGCCAGTTGAATGATATAAAAACGCAAATAATGCCCGATGATACCGCTCAAAAAGGAGGCCCATCTTGTCTAAATCGCCCGATTTTACCCGAAGCATAAGGCTATTATCTGATAAAGTATTCAAGCGAAATAATTAAGTTTTTGGCTTATTTGAAAGTGGAAACTGAGGAAGTTTGGAAAGGTTACAGATTATTTTAATTTTTTTGAAAATATTTTAATCAGGCTTGATAAATGAAGAAAACGCAGGCAACATTTAATCCACTGTGGGATTGTTTGCCTGCGTTGAATCACTAATTTTAAGATATTTATTCCGTTCGCAATGATTTCACAGGATTAGCCAACCCTGCTCTGATTGCCTGATAACTTACTGTGGATAAGGCAATCACAATCGCAACCACCATCACCAAAACAAAAACACCCGCCCCAATTTCAATACGATATTCATATTCTTGCAACCATTCTTTCATCGAAAAATAAGCAATTGGCGAAGCAATTAGGATTGAAATAATTACCAATTTCAAGAAATCTTTTGACAATAAAGTGGTGATATTCAGCACCGTAGCCCCCAAGACTTTTCTTACACCAATTTCCTTAGTGCGTTGTTCTGCCATAAAAGATGCCAAGCCAAATAAACCCAAACAGGAGATAAAAATTGCCAAAAATGCAATTGCTAAAGCGAGGTTTCCAATCATTTCTAAATAATTGAATTTCTTAGCGTATTCATCATCTGTAAACTGATAGTCAAAGGGAAAACCAGGATTATATTTATCAAAAATAGGAGTCATTTTCTTAATGGCTGTTGAGGCTGAAACGTTTGGATTTAAACGGATACAAAATACGTTTACCCAATCTTTATAAAAAACAACTGTAGTGGGGCGAATCACTTCAAATGGAGAATCCATCTGAACATTGGGCATCACACCCACAACTTTCCTAACAGCACCATTCCATTTCAGCATTTCACCTACTGGATTTTTGAGTCCCATTCGCTTCACGGCGGCTTCATTCAAAATTACGCCCGAAGAATCAGAAGCAAAATCGGTTGAAAAATCTCGCCCAGCCTTCAATTTAATGCCCATCGTTTTAACAAAATCATAACTCACTGCAACCGTATTAAAACTGGCAGATAAATCGTCTGGTTGTGAGCCTTTCCATTCCCAACCACTATTATTACTCCACGATTGATACGGAGGACATGAAGATTTACACATCGAAGAAATTACGCCCGAAGCTAATAATTCATTGCGAAGCGGGTCATAATTTTTGATTAAGTCAGCGGATGAAAATACTGACAAAAGACCTTTACTTTCATAACCTACGGGGCGGTCTTTACCATACTGAATTTGCTGATAAATAATGATAGTTCCAATCATCAGAGCAATTGAAAAAGTAAACTGCATAACCACCAAAACTTGGCGGGGTAAAGATGCACTTTTCCCAACCCGAATAGTGCCTTTTAAGACTCTGACAGGATTAAATGACGACAGATAAAGGGCTGGATAGCTCCCTGCCAACAGACCCGTAAAAATGGTAAAAGCAAGCATAATTCCCCAAAAAAGCGGATTTGCTAATTGTAGAGATACATCTTTTTCGGTAAGTCTATTGAAAGCTGGAAGAGCAAGTTCAACAATAGCCAAAGCAACTAATAAAGCGAAAAAAGTAATAATCAAAGATTCACTCAAAAACTGCCAAATCAACTGTTCTCGACCCGAGCCCATTGCCTTACGCACACCCACTTCCTTAGCTCTTTTTTCTGAACGAGCCGTACTCAAATTCATAAAATTGATGCAAGCAATCAGTAGAACAATTAAGCCAAAAATGCCAAAAAGTTTAATGTATTTAATGAATCCTCCCACATTTACACCATCTTCAAATTCACTATAAAGCCTCCACTTAGCCATCGGAAATATAAAAACCTCTGGACGAACTGTTTTTTGCATCAATTTATTATCTTTAAAATGATTCAAAACCACGTTCTTTATTTGAGCATCCGTTTTCTCAGGATTTACTCCGTCTTTCAACTGGACAAATACCTGATGTGAATTGTTCCCCCACTGGGTTTCTTGATCTTTGATATAAGGGTTTAACTTAGCAATCAAAGACCAAGGCAATAAATAATCAAACTGGTAAGAAGCATTTTTGGGCTGTTTTTTCACGATGGCAGTTACTTTCAAATCAGCAGTGTTATCAATTTTTAAAACCTTGCCGATGGGGTCTTTATCTCCAAAAATTATTTTAGCAAATTCATCTGTTAAAACAATAGAATACGGATCTTTTAAAGGATTTTTATCCCCTTTCAAAATCTCAAACGAAAACATATCAATTCCCTGTTCACCAAGATAATGCCCTACCTTACTAAACTTCTGATTACCAATCAATAGAGAATGTCCACTTCCCCAGTCCGACATGGCAACTGCCTTGAAATCAGGGTAATTAGTCCGTAATTCTTCGCCCATTGGGTATGGAAAAGCCGTTTGCGAACCACGATGACCATCAAAAGTTTGGTGCATCATTACTTGATAAATCGAATCATAATTCTTATGATGTTTGTTAGCAGAAAGCTCGTCAATCATCCATAAACCAATGAGCATAGCCACCGCCATACCCACCGCCAAACCAGCAATATTAATGAAAGAATACACCTTGTTTTTGACAAGATTTCGGAGGGCGATTTTTAGATAATTTTGTAACTTGTCCTTGAATTTTTATGTATATTTGGGAAAAATAAATAGTATTAATTATGGAACTATTAACAGAGACCGTAGTCGAGCGAGAATTATCTGCCTACGAAATTGAAAGAAATAAACCAATACCAACACTAATTCATGG
>JANPGQ010000075.1:0-1770 GCA_031423975.1 Cytophagales bacterium
CGAAGTGAAATCTTTTATATCACTTCGGAGAAGTGCAACCTTTGTAGAAAAGTAAAAATGTGTAAAAATAGCATCGGAGATGCTTAACCATAATCATCTGCGTAACATCAGTTATTTAAAAGCAACTTCATTATATCTCAAATCATTTTTCAAGCCACGAATTGTGGTGTCTTTGTCAATAATTACCAATTCAATATTTAACATATCTGCTAAATCTTCCATGTATTCAGTCGTAAGTGTCTGACTATAAACGGTATGGTGAGCTCCACCCGCCAAAATCCATGATTGCAAACCTATTTCCATACTTGGTTGTGGTTTCCACAAAGCACGAGCCGTTGGTAATTTCGGGAATTCTTCGGTAACTTTTACCGCATCTACTTCGTTTACAATTAATCTAAAACGATTTCCCATATCAACCAAAGAAACATTAATTGATGGGCCTTCTTGTCCGTTGAAAACCAAACGAACAGGGTCTTCTTTGCCACCAATGCCTAATGGGTGAACTTCACATTTCACGATACCATCCGTAATAGTTGGACAAATTTCTAACATGTGAGAACCCAAAACCATTGGATTGGCAGGATTGAAATGATACGTATAATCTTCCATGAAAGAAGTACCACCTTTCATACCACTCGACATCGCTTTCAAAACATGAACCATTGCCGAAGTCTTCCAATCGCCTTCACCACCGTAACCGTAACCTGCCGCCATCATACGTTGTGAGCCAATGCCAGGCAATTGA
This sequence comes from Cytophagales bacterium, assembly GCA_031423975.1. Classification (GTDB taxonomy): domain Bacteria; phylum Bacteroidota; class Bacteroidia; order Cytophagales; family Spirosomataceae; genus Arcicella. The sequence continues at coordinate 746 of JANPGQ010000075.1, forward strand.
CGCATTCCGTGTAAATCCTCAAACGTGTTGGTGTAAGCAGAATAGCCACCATCTTCCAAAAATACCTTTAAACCTAATTCAATTCTGGCAGCTTCAACCAACGAAGAACGCATAGCTCCACCGTTTGCCAAAGATGACATCATTTGATAAGTTGCTTCGTATTCCTTAATTAAATTCTGAATTTCAGTATCCGAAATTTGATTAATTACTTGTACTAAATCACCAACAGCGTAAGTATTTACTTCGAAGCCAAATTTCATTTCAGCTGAAACTTTATCTCCATCCGTTACCGCCACGTAGCGCATATTATCGCCAAAACGAGCCACTTTCATGGTTTTCATTTTGTACTTTCCTACCGCCACACGTGACCAAATATTGATTTTTTCAAGCACCGATTCTGCTTCCCAATGCCCTACCACAACTTTACGGTTGATACGCATTTTAGACATAATATGTCCAAATTCACGGTCACCATGAGCCGATTGGTTAAGGTTCATGAAGTCCATATCAATCGCAGAATATGGAATATCACGGTTAAATTGCGTGTGTAAATGCAACAATGGCAATTGAAGAATATTCAAGCCATGAATCCACATTTTTGCGGGCGAAAAGGTGTGCATCCAAGCAATAATACCGATACAATTTGTGGTAGCGTTGGCTTCCTTACAAATTGCCGTGATTTCTTCCGTAGATTTTACAACGGGTTTAAAAACTACCTTTACAGGAATTTGCGAAGCATTGTTGAATGAATCAGCGATGATTTTTGAATGTTCATCAACTTGACGAAGCGTTTCTTCTCCGTATAAATGTTGGCTACCTGTTATAAACCAAACTTCAAAAGTTTTTAGATTAAGCATTATTTTCTGTAAATTTTCCTAATTTTTGATATTTTTCGTATAATTTTTTATAAACTTCAACTGCTTCTGGACGTGGTGAATAATTAGCATCAAATCCAGAACCCATTGCTTTTTGAGCGTCAAATAAGTTGGCGTGAATTCCTGCCGCAACCGAAGCATTCATGGCCG
>JANPGQ010000076.1:0-4752 GCA_031423975.1 Cytophagales bacterium
TTGAAATGTTTGAGCATCAAAAACGTCTCCTAAATCTGTTCGATAGTTCCTAATCTCAGCAACTGTTGCATCAACTATTTTTGAGTCAGTTATAACTCCTATTCCACCACATTTCCAAAAACCTACAATAGATACAGGTTCAACAACTGAGGGAATATCTTTATCTTTATTACAAGACGAAACAACAAAAGTAGTCATTACTGCCAAAAAGAATAAAGTAATTTTTTGCATAATATTTTTTAAATTTAATTGAAATACAAAATTACTTAACACTTACTAAACCATGACAATAGCATTTATTATGCGGTAAAAAAAGGGGCAAATCTTAGAAATTTGCCCCTTTTTAAATTCAAAACTCACTCCCACTCAATCGTAGCGGGGGGTTTTGAAGAAATATCATACACAACTCTATTTACCCCTTTCACTTTATTAATAATTTCATTGGAAATATCCGCTAAAAAATCATAAGGTAAATGACACCAATCTGCCGTCATGCCGTCCACGGATGAAACCGCACGCAAGGCAACCACACGCTCGTAGGTACGTTCATCGCCCATTACGCCTACCGACTGGATTGGTAAAAGCATGGCTCCTGCTTGCCAAACGCTATCGTATAAACCTCTGTTTTTCAAACCATTAATAAAAATAGCATCAACATCTTGCAAGATTTGCACTTTCTCGGCGGTAATATCTCCCAAAATTCTAATGCCTAATCCTGGTCCTGGGAAAGGATGGCGGCCCAGAATAAATTGTGGAATACCAAGGCTTTTTCCTACCAAACGTACTTCATCTTTAAACAACGTTTTCAAAGGCTCAACTACCTGTAACTTCATATAATCAGGCAAACCTCCTACGTTATGATGCGATTTAATGGTTTGCGAAGGACCTCCGCTTACCGAAACAGATTCGATAATATCTGGATAAATAGTGCCTTGTCCCAACCATTTTACATCTTCAATCAAATGAGATTCTTGGTCAAAAACATCAATAAATGACTTTCCAATAGCTTTTCGTTTGGCTTCGGGGTCGGTCAAACCTTCTAAGGCTTTATAAAACAAATCCTTAGAATTAACACCTTTTACGTTTAAACCAAGGTCTTTATAGGAAGCTAAAACATCTTCAAATTCATTTTTTCTCAATAAGCCATTATCTACAAAAATACAGTACAGATTTTTCCCAATTGCCTTGTGAATTAATACCGCCGCCACTGAGCTATCAACGCCTCCCGAAAGCCCCAAAACCACTTTATCATCGCCCAATTGGGCTTTCAAAGCTGCCACCGTTGAATCTACAAAAGAATCTGCCGTCCAGTCTTGCGAACATCCGCAAATATCAACAATGAAGTTTTTTAACATTGTTTTTCCTTCCAAGGAATGCGTAACCTCTGGGTGAAATTGAATCCCGAAAGTTTGTTCTCCTTTGATATGAAAAGCCGCATATTTTACATCATCAGTTGAGCCAATTACTTCAAAATCATCAGGCATCGACATAATGGTATCTCCGTGCGACATCCAAACTTGATTATTTCCAGAAACATCCGCCAATAATGGACTTGGTGCAACTGTTTTCAAAGCCGCCCTTCCATACTCACGGTGTCCAGAATTATAGACTTCACCACCACCCAAAAAAGCTAATAATTGAGCACCGTAGCAAATGCCCAAAACGGGCAATTTCCCTCTAAAAAGGCTTACGTCTATTCTTGGAGAATCAACATCACGTACTGAACATGGACTACCCGAAAGGATAATTCCTTTTACAGATTCATCAATAGTCGGAATTTTATTATAAGGATGGATTTCGCAGTAAGTATTGAGTTCACGAACTCGGCGAGCAATCAGTTGAGTAACTTGTGAACCAAAATCGAGAATAATAATTTTTTCGGACATTGTTGGAGTGACTGTTGGGATGAGTAACTGTTTAAAATTTCAGGCAGTTACAAAAAATAAACCGCAAATTTCGGAAAAAAAAATTAGACTTGGGTCTTGAATTGATAATAATACCGATGAAATATTTAATTCCTTGAAAATCAATAATTTATGTTTGTTTTATATCAATCTGACAAAATTTTAAACCCAAATTATCTAAACCCCAATCCTCAATTCTACCATATATCAATACAAAATACTGTAACTTGTACTTTTTCAAGATATTTTCATCCATAAATTATCCTACAACATACTCCATAACAATTTTCAAAGAAAGTGGATTTAACATTAGGATAATACAAAATTAATCTATACATTTAGGTAAGAAAACGCCCAAACTGTTGAAAACCTTATCCCGATCAGGTAAGGTTTTTCGGACTAAATCGGAGAGTTCTTTGGGACTAAGTTGATATTTTTTGTTTTGTGTTTTAACTGTCGGCATCTGCCATAAGTTTTACCAAAATTTTTAAGCTATTTTATTATTCAGATTAGTTTAGAATTTAGACTTATTGTTAATAAACGAGAAATAAGAAATCGCAACAGCGGTAACGAAGGGCTGCTCCAATGGGCAATGTTTTTGTTAATCAATCTGTTCAACTTAAATAAAGAGTGCGTATGAAATTACAAGTGCATTCAATCCACTTCGATGCTGACATGAAGCTATTGGAGTTTATCCAGTCGAAACTTAATAAACTGGATAGTTTTTATGACCGAATTACAGGAGGCGAAGTTTTCCTGAGGTTAGACAAAGGAGAAAAAAGTAAAATTAAAAGTAAGATGTTGGAAGTGAAAATCAGTTTGCCAGGAGCTGTATTGTTCGTAAAAGAAATGGCAACCTCATTTGAAGAAGCGATGGACTTGGCGATAGAAGCCTTGAAAATCCAATTAAAAAAGTTTAAAGAAAAAACCCAAGAGAAAATAAATCCAACCAGAATGGTCTTGATGACCATGGATATGGAAAGTTAGTTTTAACAATATTTTACCAGAGTGAGAAACAGGATTTTATCCCTGACACACGGAAAAGAGGCTTGTCGTAATGATGAGCCTCTTTTTTTGTTACGGTTCACGGTGAACGGTAAATGGTAAACGGTTTGCAGGTAATTATGATAAAACATATTTACGCAAAAAAGGCTGAACAGTATTAAACTATTCAGCCTTTTCTCAAAATCGTTCACCGTGAACCGTTCACCGTGAACCGAAATTCACCGTTTGCCTTTAACCAATTAAAGAGCAAACTTAGCCTTCACCGCATCCACGAAATCCAATTTTTCCCAAGTGAAAAGTTCTACTTCTTTCGTAACAATCTTTCCGTCTGGTCCTTTAAACGTTTTGGTAACAACCTCATTTTTACGTCCCATGTGTCCGTAAGCTGCTGTTTCTGAGTAGATTGGGTTACGCAATTTCAAACGTTGTTCGATAGCGTAAGGACGCATATCGAATACTTCTTCCAATTTACGAGCAATCTCTCCGTCTGTCAAACCGACTTTGGCAGTTCCGTAAGTATTTACGAACAAACCGCATGGTTTTGCTACACCGATAGCGTAAGAAACCTGTACCAACATTTCAGTACAAAGACCAGCTGCAACTGCATTTTTCGCCAAGTGACGAGTAGCATACGCCGCACTTCTATCTACTTTCGATGGGTCTTTTCCTGAAAATGCTCCTCCACCGTGAGCCCCTTTACCACCGTAAGTATCCACGATGATTTTGCGACCCGTCAAACCTGTATCTCCGTGAGGACCACCGATTACAAATTTTCCAGTTGGGTTAATATGGTACGTGATGGCATCATTGAAAAGAGCTTGCAACTCAGGCTTCAATTTAGCTTTCACTCTTGGAATTACGATATTGATAATATCAGTTTTGATTTTTGCCAACATGGTATCATCATCAGCGAAATAATCGTGTTGCGTTGAAACAACGATAGTGTCAATACGTTGAGGAACGTTATCATCAGAATATTCAATCGTTACTTGTGATTTTGCATCTGGACGAAGGTAGCCAATCAATTCAGGGTTATTATTACGAATTGACGACATTTCTTGAAGAATAGTATGTGCCAAATCCAGAGCCAAAGGCATATAATTGTCGGTTTCGCTGGTTGCGTATCCGAACATCATTCCTTGGTCTCCTGCACCCTGAGCATTTGCTTTTGATTCAAAATCATCGGCAACTACCGCTCTATCAACGCCTTGGTTAATATCATCAGATTGGTCGTGAATGGCTGAGATAATTCCGCAAGAATTAGCCTCAAACATATATTCAGCCTTAGTATAGCCAATTTTACGGATTACCTCACGGGCAATTGCCTGAACGTCAAGATAAGTTTGTGTTTTCACTTCACCCGCCAATACCACCAAACCAGTGGTAACAAGGGTTTCGCAAGCTACTTTTGAAGAGGGGTCAAACGCCATGAAGTTGTCAATCAAAGCGTCTGAAATTTGGTCTGAAACCTTGTCTGGATGTCCTTCTGATACGGACTCAGAAGTGAAAAGATATGCCATGAATTATGAATTATGAAATATTGAAAATCTAATAATTAACAAATTTAAAACTAATATTTTGATTTGACAATTTGGCTTGTCAAAAGGGGATTTAATAGATAAATTATCTATTTATTATTATATTTTAGATAAATTGATTGAAAAATGGGCTTTATTAAAAAAACTATATTGGATTATACATACACTCATGGCATGAGATTGGGCATCCCCCTTAGTCATGCCATGAGTAATCTCTATGCTTCGATATTTTATAAAAATGAGAAAGGCTCTCCTCAGCGACTTAAAAAGTAATGTTTAAATTCAGCTAATTCTTGAAGCTCTAC
>JANPGQ010000077.1:0-1999 GCA_031423975.1 Cytophagales bacterium
ACTCTTGGGTCTGCCAAAATATCGCTCACGTTTTGGTCATTTCTTTGTTTAGCGTACTCTAAAAGCACATTTGGCTGACTTTTTATGACTTCAAAACAGTCAATTTGCTTGGTTTCGGGTCGTCCCGCTACGTTGTAAAGCGTACCACCCGAACCTAAGCCGATGATGGCAATATCTTCGGGATTTGGATGTAATAATGAAGGGACAGAACCAAGCGTAATATGAATATCGTCGGCATTGAAAGGCAGATGACTTTGCCCAAGTCCATTCACAAAAACAACATCGCTGATGGATTCGCCCGAACTCATTTTTATGGACGAAAGAGCCGTGTCGTCTTCGGTCATAATGATTTGTTTGGCATCCTTTACCCCTGCTAAAATTTGCCAAAATTTATCATGCTTTGGCACAAAATAAATCACCGTCAGTAATACCACCGATAAATAAACCGATTGGGCAAGGCTGAGAATTTTCCGTTTATACATCAATGCCACATACACCACTCCAATAAGTCCTAATAGCTTGATAATGAATGATGTACCCAAAATATTGAATCCCACAAGCGTAACAAACCAAGCTCCCAAGGACGAACCAACGATATTAATAAACTGTAACCAACCCACCTTTCGCCCTACTTGCGAATAATCATCTTGAATAATTGACTGTGAAATGGCAAAGCTGAAACCCATCAAAAAAGTGGGAATTGACATCAAAATTGGGGGAATGATAGCGTAAGTTATCAGGATGATTTTGGGTTGAAAAGAGGTTTCGTAGCTATAAAAATATTCGGATAAAAAACTCAAAAATCCTAAATTATTCACTCCCTGTAGCAATAATAAAATTACCCCAACGGAATAGAAATAAATAAAATATTGGGTTTTCAAGAAAATAGCTAATAGATTCTGACGTGGTTTTTGGAGAAATTTTACGCCATAATTTGTACCAAAAGCCATCGAAATCAAATAGATAAACAATACAATGGCAAAGGTCATGGAGATAGATTTGATGGTTACGTCAAGGATTCTGAACCAGATAATTTCAAAGCAAATTGCCATAAAACCCGACATGGCATATTGTATAGCCCAAAATGAAAAACCCCGATTCCATTGAAATGGCTTAGGTTTTTCTGATTTTTCAACTATATTTTTCTCATTACTTTCATTTTGATAAATCAGTCCTGCAATGATAGCACAAAGGAAGTTGAAGCTTGCTCCAATGTAAACTGAATGGTGCAAACCCACCCAACGAATGAACAAAAGCCCCGTGAAACAAGCCCCTAAACCCGCCCCAAGCGTATTGACAAAATAGAGTTTACTGATAAATTGCGATTGATTTTGAAGGTTTTTGAGCTGAAAAGCCTTGGAGAGCAAGGGCAAAGAAAGCCCCATCAGAAAAGTAGGAAAAACCAAGACCGCAAACAGAATAAGATAAGTTTGAAAAACGCCCGAAGTCCTGAGTATTTCGGAGTGGTAAAGGAAATCATAAATCAGGTTTTTGCTAAATAAGGCAAACAAACCGATGCCCAATTCGGCAAAAACGAAGTAGAGAATTGGTTTGTTTTTGGAAGCACGGTCTGCCATAATCCCACCCGCTAAATAGCCCAAACCCAAGCCCGCCATGAAAGCAGAAACGATTAAACTGATGCTCATAGAGCCAATGCCCGTATAAAAAACCAACCAGCGTTGCCAAACAACTTGGTACATAAGAGCGGAAAAGCCAGAAAGAAAAAAGACCGTTAATAAGGCTTTTTGGCGAATAGTGGATGTTGATTTCAATATGTTAGGGGGTAAGTTGTTGTTCGATGGTCGTTATTTGATATTCGAAAAAAAACGATACTTATCAAGGTACAAAATACGAATAAAATCTTTATTTATTATCAAAAAATAGCCCTGTTTCTTCTCAATGAAACAAGGCTGTTTACTACTTACTAATTGAACTGAAAACCTTCCCAAGCAAGATTTGACAACTTTTTTTGAAAGTTGTCAAATCTATAACCTTCTAA
>JANPGQ010000078.1:0-2749 GCA_031423975.1 Cytophagales bacterium
TTTATTACCCTTTTTATTTTTCCCTTTGCAGCAGTATTTGCCCAAAAGTCCAATGTACCAGCTGCCCCAGCCACTACTTATAATGTAGTGGAAGTCCACTCAATGGTAGATTTACCGAAGCCCATTAATGGTGAAATTACACTGAATGCTAATAAAGTGTATGTTTTTTCGGGTTTATTGGATATTTCACCAAATTTTATCAATACCAATGGTGCAGGCTTGAAAGGTAATGACCCTTCCAAAGATGGTATAATGTCTGCCGTGAAAGGTGCCGTTTTGAATAGCACTGATGTGGATGTTTATATGGAAAAATTGGCAGTCATCCCGCTTTCACCCATTACGAAAGGTTACAATTTTATTGACAACACTGGCACAAAATTCTGTAATTTATTGGGTGGAAATTCTGTCATAGAACTTCCTAAACTACCCAGTATGGGTGTAGGTACTATTTTCGGATTCAATTCGGTTTATATTACGGGTAATTTCTGGAAATGTCGTGATGGCATAAAATTAAATGGACAGACGGGTAAATTTTGTTCATCATTCAATTATGCAACCAATATTTCGGCAGGCTCTGCCATTGAGTTTCTCAGTAATTTTAGTGCCAATGACATGGATTTGTCTAACAACTATTTCGTTTTTTCTGGGCAAATAGCCATAAAAATGAACGAAGGAGCTACCGTAGATCAAGCCAGAATGTCGGGAAATTTATTTCGTGGCGTAGGGACACCTCTCAGCGGCTTCGATTCGCATAGTCCTGGATGGCAAATGCGACAAAATGGAGCGGCAGTACCCGATACCAAGCCTTATGGATTTATATACATGAATGATAATTATAAAATCACGAAATTTATTTCCCCTACATTATACACAAAGGTAAATGGCAAAACTAACACTGTTAAAGCAAATTCATTCACTGCCACTGACAATCGTTTCACTTATACGGGCAAACGTACTCTAACGGCAAAGGTGTATGTAAACGTGGGAGCAAGTCCAACTGAAGGGAGTTCAAATTTTTCAATTGCTATCCTAAAAAACGGGTTAGAGCAAATAGCACCCAATGCCTCAAAAGCAACAGATTCTAAATCAGAGAGTTTTCAAATTATTTTAGAAACTGAAGTGGACTTGGTATCGGGTGATTATATTGAAGTTTTTATAAAAAACAACTTGACCACCAGTGCTATTTTAGTAAATGATTTACAGTTTAGAGTGAGTGAGTAACAGAGTTGTAATAAACTGACTGTCAAAGTTTTAACCATCAATTCAAATAAAATAGCCAAGTTTTCTACGGTAGAAAACTTGGCTATTTTATTTGTAAAACCTGTGATTTATGTAAGTTTTTTTAGGAAATATGTAACACATAATTTGAAAAATAATTATATTTTTATAACTGTAAACATCGTCATAATCATTCATTTTTAATATCACAACTCTTATGAAAACTCACAAAATCACCTTAGCATTTTTGTTCTCTTTACTTGTTACACTGTCGAGTTGTTCGGTAATAGGTGGCATTTTCAAGACTGGGGTTGGTGTAGGCGTGTTTCTGGTAATATTTGTTATAGGCATCATCATTTATTTAGTGAGTAAAGCGGGAGGCAAATAATTTATCCAATTAACATCTAAATTCGATTCAACATCGTATATAGAGATAGAAATACATTTCATCGTCAGACAACAGAAGCCAAGTTTTCTTAATCGAATCCTTGGCTTTTTTATGACTATATTTGTCAAAAAAGCCAGTCAAAAATGATAATCGTAGAACTCCAAAAACTCTTTGAAAGAGATTTAAACAAAATTATTAAGGAAATTGAGAGCTATCAAAGTGAAGAATCTTTGTGGCTAATCACCGAAGGCATCAGTAATTCAGCGGGAAATCTTACCCTTCATTTGGTGGGAAATTTAAGGACTTATATTGGTAAAAACTTGGGAGGTTTTGAATATATTAGAAATCGTGAAGCTGAATTTTCTGCTAAAAATATTCCAAAAGAAACCCTTTTATCCATGATTAAAGAAACGAAATCAATCGTTTTAAGCACGCTTGAATCACTGAATATCAAGCAATTAGAAGATGTTTATCCTGAAGAAGTATTGGGCTATAAAATGACAACACAGTTTTTTCTAATTCATTTATACGGGCATCTCAATTACCATTTGGGTCAAATAAATTATCATAGAAGACTCTTTTAATTGATAATGAATAATTGATAATTGATAGTTACAGAACTGGAATTGAATAACATTAATCAAACTATCAATTATTCATTATAAATTATCAATTACTCAATTCTGTCCTGCCAATAAATACAGCACCGCCATTCGCACTGCTACGCCATTTTCTACTTGGTCGAGGATGATGGAATGATGTGAGTCTGCGGCATCTGAGGAAAGTTCAACACCACGATTGATGGGTCCTGGGTGCATCACGATAATTTCTTTGTTCAAATCATCAAGCATTTTTTTATTAATTCCAAAATACAGCGAATATTCACGCAGGGAAGGAAAATACTTGATTTGCTGACGTTCCAACTGGATTCTGAGGACGTTAGCAACATCGCACCAAGCCAAAGTTTGCTTAACGTCGTGCGAAACTTTTACGCCCAAATCAGTAATATATCTTGGAATCAGCGTGGCTGGTCCACATAACGTAACCTCCGCACCTTGTTTTTTGAGTGCTAAAATATTAGATAATGCCTCCCTTGAATGGAGAATATCACCAATAATAGCAATTTTCCTGCCTGTCAATTCT
>JANPGQ010000079.1:0-5711 GCA_031423975.1 Cytophagales bacterium
TTGATGCTTCGGCAAGTCTCATCTGCGTGCCAATACTAACGCTTGGTCATTTCGAAGAGATTTGTTGCTTGTTCACCTAAGAATCCGTCAAACCAAACTTGCTGACCGTCAGTTTCCAAATAGCCACGTTCGGCTAATTCATAGTAAGCATACGACCATTTTAAGGTAGTCATCGAGCCGTCAGCATCTACTACTGGGCAATCTTCATCAATGGCTTGGGTTGAACTTTGGCGAAGTTTACTGCCTTTTGCACCCTCAATTTCGGGTTTTATCGGAATGCCTGCATTACTCAAAACTGCCATTGTTTGTTCAATATCGCCCCAAGCAGGAACGTTTTGATGATTGATATACGCCGTAAAATGATTGACTGAATTACCGTGAAGTAAAGTCCAAGCCGCAAATTGAGACTCATTATTCAATGCTAAAATCGTTTCTTTTTTAGCAGGTTTCCACGGACGAGTAAAGAATTTTGCCAAAGCATCCACCAATCTATCTGCCTCATTACTAATAAGTTCTTTGTTTTGTTTTAGTGTTGCCAAGAGTTGTCGAGGTTCGCCAGCTAATAAATCAGGGGTCTCTTTTACGGCTTCATTTATCAAGTTTTGAGCTTCCTCCGACAGTTCTTTTACTTCCAATTGCGTCACAAAAAACTTTGGAAAATTGATATTTGTGGGATGCTGATAATGAAAAGAATTCAAGTGTTTTGAAGGAAAACTATACGGAGAAATTTTCTCGTAGCCCAACGATTCCAAAACCTCTTCAATAGCCCGAATTCCCGCAGGTTGTTCGCCCGTAAAAGTGTTGAAAGTACGGAAAGCACAGTGGTCATTCACCACATTTCCGCCTTCGGCTTTCACCATATCGGCGTATTGTTGGGCATAGGTAACTCGTTGGCAATAACCCTCCCATAGCTTCTCCATGAGGGATTTTGTGATGGTTTCTTGTGTTTTCATTTGTTGAATAGTATGTGTTAAAAATCAAACTTAATCCCCTGAGCCAAAGGCAACTGTGTTCCGTAATTTATCGTATTGGTTTGTCGTCTCATATAAGCTTTCCACGCATCTGAACCTGATTCTCTTCCTCCGCCTGTTTCTTTTTCACCGCCAAAAGCGCCACCAATTTCTGCTCCTGATGTTCCAATATTCACATTGGCAATGCCACAATCTGAGCCATTTACCGATAAAAATTGTTCGGCTTCTCGCATATTCAAGGTAAAAATAGACGACGATAATCCCTGTGGTACTTTATTCTGAATTTCGATGGCTTCTCCCAAAGTTTTATATTTCATGAGGTACAAAATAGGAGCGAAGGTTTCGTGTTTTACAATCTTGAAATGTGGTTCAACTTCACCGATGCACGGTTTTACGTAACACCCTGATTCAAAGCCTTTTCCTTCCAAAATCTCTTCTTCAACCAACATGGTTCCGCCTTCTTCTTTTACCTCATGAGCCGCTGAAACGTAGGCAATTACGGCTTTATGGTCAATTAAAGGGCCAACGTGATTGGTTTCGTCCAAAGGATTTCCGATGCGTAATTGTCCATAGGCTTTCACTAATCTTTTCTTCACTTCTTCGTAGATTGATTCGTGAATAATTACCCTTCTGGTGGACGTACAACGTTGTCCCGCCGTGCCAACTGCTCCAAAAACTACGGCAACGATAGCGATGTTTAAATCAGCATTTTCTGTAATAATGATGGCATTATTTCCACCCAATTCTAATAAACTCTTACCCATCCGTGACGCTACAGCAGCACCCACGGTTTTCCCCATTCGAGTAGAACCCGTTGCTGAAATCAAAGGTACTCTTTTATCAGTTGTGAGCCATTCGCCAACTTTATAATCTCCTGATATTAAACACGATACGCCTTCTGTAATTTCATTTTTTCGTAAAACATCTTGAATGATACATTGACAAGCAATTCCCGTCAAGGGCGTTTTTTCAGAAGGTTTCCATACGCAAACATCGCCGCAAACCCAAGCAATCATGGCATTCCAAGACCAAACGGCTACTGGAAAATTGAAGGCGGAAATAATGCCGACAATTCCCAAAGAATGATACTGCTCATACATTCGATGTTGCGGACGTTCGGAGTGCATCGTGAGTCCATATAATTGGCGAGAAAGCCCCACGGCAAAATCGCAAATGTCAATAATTTCTTGTACTTCGCCCAAACCTTCTTGCAGACTTTTTCCCATTTCGTAGGAAACTAATTGTCCCAAAGCCTCTTTATTTTGGCGAAAAGCCTCACCCATTTGTCTAACAATTTCACCACGGCGAGGAGATGGAACATTTTTCCATGATTGAAAGGCAGTTTGAGCAGTTTCCAATACCTTTTGATAATCATTGAGCGTTGTTGCAGAGACTTTGGCAATCAATTTACCATCAACTGGTGAAAAAGATTCGATGAATTCAGGATTATCTGCAGACCAGGAATTTAGACCTGTACTTGTACCGTGATTGACGGCTGAAATATTTAAACGTGAAAGAAGATTTTGCATAATTAGCCCCTTGCCCCGAAGGAATTAATACAAAGGCGTTTAGATTTTTCTAAGAAAATAAGATTCTAAGAAAATGTTGATGAAATGTTGATTTTTGCGAAAGCTATGCTTGATTTTCCACATTTGCAAGCAATAGAACGCCAAGAGATATACGCAGTAGTGGACCTAAATATCACTATTCTAAGTCCGAAAAATTTTAGGCTATGCTAAAATTAGGGGTTGTGGTATTTTAGAAGGAAAATATATTTTTAAATTATGTGAAAATAATTATTAATTCCTAAAATGATGCAACGTTTCTAAGCTGATTTGCATCTTACTGAAAATACCCAACCATTCATCCAAATATATTACCATTTATACAGATTTAACAAAATTTAAGGTATTATGTATTGCATAGTACCTAATAAAACACTTAACTTTGTTTTGTAATTATATAGCCACCCTTTCGACTTATAAATTAAACTCTTAAAACAACATCATACGATGAAAAACTTATCTGTCGTTACCATTTTATTTTTATTGATTTCTTATAGTCAGGACTCATTGGCAATGGGTTTTCCCCACAATTTATTGGCAGGAAAAAAAGGCGAAAGGAAGGAAAAAACCGTGAAGATTAATGTGCAGAACTTTCAGAAGAAAGTAATAATAATAAAAGATAGTCGTTTTTATAATGTGGGAGAGAAGGTATTAATGTATTTCCTCAAACAACGAAATTAGAATACATTATCTATTTAGTTTTGGTTTAAGGATGATTTGTAGCGAAGCTCATTGGGCTTCGCTACATTTGTTTTTAATAGCTTTAACATTTTTTAACGCCCTCAAAATCAGTTTGGTAAGATTTATGTTTTAGTTTTATTGAAAAATAAACATCGCAATTATGAAAAACTTATTACTCCTATTATTTATTCTCTGTTTTATGGCTTGTAAAGAAGAAAAGCCCAAAAAAATTGTACTCAGAAACTCTTTAAAATGTGAGCATCCTGATTATCGGAAAGAAAAGCGAATCACTATTATCAAAGTTGACAGCACTAAACTGAATACTTTAAAGAAGATTTGATGAAATCAATAATCTCCCCTTCATTCTTGGCATCGAACCAATGAAATTCGTCTTGATTTTTGAACCATGTCATTTGTCTCTTAGCGTATCGTCGAGAATTTCTTTTTAATAATCTAACCATTTCTTCACGGTCATATTCGCCGTCGAGATGCTCATAGATTTCACGGTAACCTACGGTTTTTAGAGCATAATGTTCTCTAAAATCCATCACCGATTTGGCTTCGGCTTCGAGTCCACCTGCCAACATAATGTCCATACGTTTGTCTATTCGGGCGTATAATTCCTCCCGTGGGCGTTCCAGAGCAATTTTTATCATTTGAAAAGGTCGCTCAACTTTTTGATTCTTTCTGAAACTTGAAAAAGGTTGTCCCGTAGCCATACAAACTTCCAATGCTCGCAAAACTCTTTGCGTATTCTGAATATCTACTTGTTCGTAATAAATTGGGTCGAGTTGTTTTAGTTCTTCAGCTAAAACTTCAAGTCCTTCATCTTGCATTCGTTGAGCCAAATTTTGACGTAATGCTAAATCTGCTTCGGGCATTTCGTCAATACCATCCGTTATCATTTTGATAAACATTCCAGAACCTCCCGTGAGAATTGCCACGTCTTTTTTCTGAAAAATTTCTTCCAAAACTTTCAAACAATCACGTTCAAAATCACCTACTGAATAATAATCTTGAATGGAATGAGAATCCACAAAATGGTGCTTTACGCCGTCCATTTCTTCAGGTTTAGGTTTGGCAGTTCCGATGGCAAGTTCCAGGTAAAACTGACGAGAATCTGCTGAAACTACCTCTGTATCAAGGAGTTTTGCGATTTTTACGCATAAATCAGTTTTGCCAACTGCGGTTGGACCAGCGATAATGATGAGGGTTTTGGACATTTAATCGTAATTTTTAGGCGAAGATAGGATGCTATCAATTACAATAAAACAAAATAAGACTTATTACAGCATAATATTAACCTTAATAATCGGTGCCAAAAATTCCTAAAATGAGAGCTTTATGCTGCTTACTAAATATTAGTTTATTATCATTTTTATTGATAATAACGCTTTTTGCACTTTGTCAACTTACAATTTTAAACTCATTTTCTAATTAAAAACATCCCTTTATTTTTGACTATGAATTGATATTTCTCCATTTGTCAAAATTTACAAAATGTCCTATCTTCTTGATAATGAGATTATTCCAATAAATCTACGTCTTTATTTTTTCGTTCATAGTTAATTTTTATCATTGGGCATTAGGATGCTATTTTTAAATTGTTTATTTTCGATAAGAAATGGTATTATTCAAAGTAAAATCATCTTGAAAATACCAATAAATTATATCAATCACATCATTATATAATCTTAAACTTATGAACATAAAATTCTCATTTCTCGCATTATTTGTATCGGCATTTTTATTCATGCAATGTTCTTCAGAACAATTGGTAGAAAACGAAATTGCTCCGAAAAGCAGTGCTAAAGTTTCCGTACAGAGTTTATACAGAGGTGTCTATCTTGATAGCTTGCAATACATTGTCGGAAATGCCACGAAAGAGAATAATTTATTGGAATGGTGTCAGGTAAACAATTTTACAACGGTAACTTGTTATGATTTATACACCATTTTACAAACTTCTGCCAATTATCCCAAAATGGCTAATTTTATCAAAAAAGCCAAAAATATTTATGGTATTCAGACCGTTACGGCGTGTATGGGTTCGGCAAGTGCTTTTACGGGTTTGATTAACAATTATAATGTTTCGAGAATAGACCCAATCGAGAAATTCAACTACTCAAATCTGGAATTAGAATGGTGGAATAATGCGTCAACGTATAAAAATTACCTTACGCAGTTGAAAGGAATTAAAGCGTGGGGCGACAAACAATCTACGAGAATCCCTACCGAAGAATACATTGGATGGTTTAAAAATCCAATGGGTCAGGATTCTACACAAGCAGCGGGTTTGGTACAAAATTCGGATAGAATTTTAGTGCATGATTATCAGACTACGCCCTCATTTGGTTATATGCAAAGTCGTTTGTCGTGGGTTGGGAAAGCCGCAAAAGCACAAAATAAGATTATGCCGATTATTGTGATTTTTAGTGTAGAGCCAACATTTTCATACAATTACTTTTTAACAAACTCGTTTGAAAATGCCTAT
>JANPGQ010000080.1:0-3266 GCA_031423975.1 Cytophagales bacterium
ATTAAATATTGCATGGTTTATTGCTGAATAAAAACTTATTTCTGCAATATAAAAAGACTTTTTGATGAATTAAAATTGTCTGAATTGGGATTCGTGGGATTAAGGGATTAATTGGATTATTTTATTCCTAAAAATCTTATAAATAAAACTCAATCAGAATTTGGATTTGCAGATTATGGATTTTTTCAATCCAATAAATCCATAAATCCCACGAATTAAAATTGTCTGAATTGGGATTTATGGGATTTAGGGATTTTTTGGATTACTTCAATCCTATTAATCCACGAATCCCACGAATCCAAATTCAGACAAGAAGGCAGACAGATGTTATCTAAAATCCTCCTCATCTTCATCAAATTTGAAATTATCCAAATCGAATAATGAAGCGGTTAAATCTTTGAATTGAAGCCCTTTCTCTAAGGTTTTCTTTGAGATAATAGAAAATTCTGAAAGTCCGTGCAACACAAATTCCATCATAAATAACTTCTCTCTGCCTTGCATAGCGGGATATACTTTTTCGATTAAATCATCCAAACCGTCAATCGTTCTCAATCTTGCTGAATAGTCTTTGTCGGCACTGTCGTTGAGAATATCCATCGTATTGCCATCCATAAACCAGTCGATGATGGGCTTATATGGGTTCTTTCCAGCTTTGTCTTTTGCCGCTTTTTTGATTTTTTCGGGGTCTGGAAAGAAGTTCAAAAATTGGGTTCTGATTGCCTTGCCAATGAGGTTTTGAGCCACAATTACGGGACCTTCCACTTCGCCTTCATAGACCAATTCCACCTTGCCACACACCGCAGGAATCACCCCCACAAGGTCAGCTACACGCACGTAAGTTTTGTCTTCGCCATTTACCAAAGCACGCCTTTCTGCCGCCGAAATGAGGTTTTCATAAGCTGAAATCGTCATACGTGCCGATACGCCCGACTTGGCATCCACATATTCCGAAGAACGAGCTTCAATGGCAATTTGCTCAATTAAATCGTCCATGATGTGGTTGGTTGTAACCATTTCCTCTTGTCCATCTTTGAGTTTTGCTTCTTGCAAAGTAATCTTTTTCCCAATCTCCAAAGTCTTCGGATAATGCGTAACTATCTGAGAATCAATACGGTCTTTCAGTGGCGTAACGATTGAACCACGATTGGTATAATCTTCTGGATTGGCAGTAAATACAAACTGAATATCCAAAGGCAAGCGAATCTTGAAACCACGAATTTGAATATCGCCTTCCTGCAAAATATTAAACAAAGAAACCTGAATACGAGCCTGTAAATCAGGCAACTCGTTAATCACAAAAATACAACGATGCGAGCGTGGAATCAGTCCGAAGTGAATAACTCTTTCGTCAGCATAAGGTAATTTTAGAGTTGCCGCTTTGATGGGGTCAGCATCGCCAATAAGGTCGGCAACTGACACATCTGGAGTAGCAAGTTTTTCGGTATAACGGTCGCTACGGTGCATCCACGTTACGGGTGTGAGGTCGCCGTGTTCGGCAATCAAATCTTTGGCAAAACGAGATAAAGGTTGCAAAGGGTCATCGTTCAATTCAGAACCTTTCACCACGGGAACGTATTCATCCAAAAGATTGACCATCAAACGGGCAATACGGGTTTTGGCTTGTCCACGAAGTCCTAAAAGATTGATATGATGTTGAGAAAGAATAGCCCGTTCGATATCAGGAATAACGGTATCTTCAAAGCCCCAAATTCCTTCAAAAACCTGTTCTTTATTTTTGAGTTTTTGGATAAGATTATCCCTGAGTTCGTCCTTAATTGATTTTGGTTGATAGCCCGAAGCCTTCAAAGCACTGAGCGTATTAATATTTAAAAGGTCGCTTGATTTTAAGTTTTTGTATTGCATTAAATGTCTGATTATTAACTATTTATGTGAAATTTATTACTGCTATTTAACTTCAAACTGTTTCTGTTTTTACTTTTTCTATGTAATCTATCCTAACTATGTGGTTGAAAACTACCGAACCTCCTTCTTCCTATTCTTCTGATAATCTTCAAAAATAAAATCCCCTAAACCTTTCAAAGATGAGAAATATGCCCTGCCGTTGTTGATTTGCGTAAATTCTTGGACGAATTCTTTGAGATATTGGTCTCTCGCAATCATGAAAGTGGTTACGGGGATTTTCAATCTTCGGCACTGTGCCGCCAGTGTGAGGGTTTTGTTCAGAATCTTTTTATCTAAGCCAAACGAGTTTTTATAGTATTTAATGCCTTCTTTCAAACACGTAGGTTTCCCGTCCGTAATCATGAAAATTTGCTTGTTTTTGTTTTTTCGTCTTCGCAATAAGTCCATCGCCAGTTCCAGTCCCGCCACCGTGTTAGTATGATATGGACCGACCTCTAAATAAGGTAAATCTTTCACCTGAATCTGCCAAGCATCATTTCCGAACACAATTACATCCAAAGTATCTTTTGGATATTTGGTCATAATCAATTCCGAAAGTGCCATGGCTACCTTTTTGGCAGGCGTAATTCTGTCTTCACCGTATAAAATCATCGAATGCGAAATATCAATCATCAACACCGTAGAAGTTTGGGCTTTATACTCTTTGTCCATGATTTCGAGGTCATTTTCAGTAAGCATAAAACTTTCCATACCGTTGTTAATCTGGGCATTACGGATGGATTCGGTCATGGCGATTTGGTCGAGCGAATCCCCAAATTGATATTCACGGCGGTCGGTATTGGTTTCATCGCCCGTGCCTTGGTAGGGTGTGCGGTGATTTCCGCCCGAATTGGTCTTTTTCAGTTTCCCAAAAATCTCATCCAAAGATTGCTTGCGGATAGACTGTTCGCCTTTTGCCGTGAGGACTTCTCGGCTTTCGCCATTCTCGTTTTTTTCTTCCTTCAAATAACCCTTAGCCTTCAAATCTTCAATGAAATCAGCGATTCCGTAGCTATCATCCGTGAGGTTGTATTGTTTATCTAATTGCGTAATCCACGACAAAGCCTCCGACACATTGCCAGCCGTCATGGTGATTAACTGATTGAAAATATCAAGTAATTGGTCAAATTTAGCCTTTTTGCCATCTTCTTGCTCTTCGGGTATATATTCTGAAAAACGGTAGCCTACCATATTATTGGTGATTTGGTGAATGAGTGAGTTGTGATTTTTAGCTCTAAAATTATAACGAAAAATGTTAGTGTTAGGTTTCGGGATGTTATCTGATTCTTGTCTGAACTTGGATTCGTAGGGTTGATGGATTAATTGGATTTTATTCGAGAAAATTATGATGAGTTTAAAATCCA
>JANPGQ010000081.1:0-1842 GCA_031423975.1 Cytophagales bacterium
ATTTTTGAAACTATTTCGGTGATGTCAATTTCGTTTTCTGCATTTCCTATTTTTAAAAAAAAATCAACTTTTTTATATTCGGGTAATAAATAAGCGGATGATAAAAATATATTTTTTGTGTTAGAAAATAAATCTTGAGAAACAACATTTTCAATTCCTTCTATTTCATTTTTATTTTGAACTAAATCCCAATTAATGAATTTTTCATCATCTTCAAATGAGAATCTTGCAAAAAAAGTAGTTCCTCCTTTGACTTGCGATTGAATATCAAGTTCGTTTTTAGTCAAACGAATTCCAAGATTACGATTTAAAAAGTATGCTAATCGGTAATCTTCTAAAGAAGTATGAATTGCTATTATATGATAATCTTCTTCTTCAAAGTCTTCAATATACAATTTGTGAACAGCCATTTCTTGCCAAAATAAGTTGTAAATATAAGGTTTAAACTCTTTCGTTTAACTTGTAGGATATTAGATTAACGTTATTTTATAAACGAAAACGTTATAGTTTTTTGAGAATTTCAATTATTTTTTGTTAATTTTTTCTTGAAATGCAAAATAGGCTCGTTTTGATGCTATTTCTTCCGCTTTCTTTTTAGAAGTAGCACGAGATTTTGCTATCACTTTATCGTCAATACTCAATTTCACGCCAAAATATTTTTGACCATCATTTCCATTATCATCAAAAATGTCAAAGAAAAATTGTTTTTTTTCTTTTTGACACCATTCAATAACTAAGCTTTTATAACTGATAACTTTTCCTTCTAATTTAGCAATATCGACATAAGGAGTAATGACTTTTTTTTGAATAAATTCCTCGCAACCGACATAACCTTTGTCTAAGAAAATAGCACCAACCAAAGCTTCAAAAATATTTCCATGAATGTTCTCACCAAAATGAGAGGAAGGTACTTTACTATCAACCAAATCAACTAGATTTAAGTCTCTTCCAAGTTCATTTAGGTGTTCACGACTTACAATTTTGGAACGCATTTTAGTCAAATAACCTTCGTCTCCAAGTGGAGCTTCTTTATACAAATAAGCAGCAATTACAGAACTCAACATTGAATCTCCAAGAAATTCTAAGCGTTCATAATTTAATGGATTTCCTTTTTCATCGGTCTTATTGGATGACCGATGCGTAAATGCTTTTTCGTAATATCTAATATTGGTAGTTTTAAAACCAATAATTTTTTCTACTGCAATAAAAAAATTCCCAACCTCAATAGGCTGGGAATTTCTGGAAAATATTTTTTTAAGTATTCGCATGAAAACTTATTCTTCTAATTTTTTGAACAACACGCAAGCATTGTGACCACCAAACCCAAATGTGTTACTCATTGCAACATTGATTTCTCTATTTTGTGGTTTGTTTAAAGTCAAGTTCAATGACGGATCAATATTTTCGTCAACAACTGAATGATTAATTGTTGGCGGAACAATGCTATTTTTCATTGCCAAAATAACGGCAATCGCTTCAATTGCACCTGCAGCACCAAGTAAATGGCCTGTCATAGATTTAGTTGAATTGATATTGATATTTTTAGCATGAGCACCAAAAACATGACTAATTGCTTTCAACTCAGCAACATCTCCAAGTGGCGTTGAAGTTCCGTGAGTATTGATATGATCTACCATTTCTGGAGTCATTCCTGCATCACGCAACGTATTTTCCATAACAGCAATTACACCTATTCCTTCTGGATGTGGAGCAGTTAAGTGATAAGCGTCAGATGACATTCCGCCACCACCAACTTCACAATAAATTTTTGCGCCACGAGCTTTTGCATGTTCATATTCCTCAAGTACAATTGCACCCGAACCTTCACCAAGAACAAATCCG
>JANPGQ010000082.1:0-7094 GCA_031423975.1 Cytophagales bacterium
GCAACGTTTTGGGTATATTAACAAAACATTGGTGGCTTATACCCCAAGATAATGTCACGCTTGTTTTCGTCTTTATTGTCTAAATTTGGATTCGTTAGATTAGAGGATTTTTTGGATTTTATTATCAAATTATTCATCCAAAAAATCCTCTAATCCTACGAATCCAAATTTAGAAAAAAATCAAACAATTTTAGCCGCTTGCCGAGCTAATAATTTCCACTCGTTTTTCACTTTTACAAAAATTAATAATACGTATAGCTTTGTTGTACCTGCTACGCCTTTATTCGCCGTTTCAGCAAATAATTTATGGCGAACGATGGCGTTTTTGCCTACTACTTTTACTGTTTGGTCAGTCAAATCAATTTTGGTAAAATCTGATGCTCCTGATGTTAGTGCCTCCATAAACATTGCCTTCGTTTCGATAGTCCCACTTGAATGTCCGTAGCTCAAATCTTCATGAGCAATTTTTTCTAAAACTGCCTTATCAGGGTCAATCATGGCTTTTCTAAGCATTTCCACAGCGTTTGAAACTTTTATTTCATCGGCTGTTTGGGCTACGATAGCATTAACCTGTAAGCAGAATATTGCGAGAATTAAAATTAGTTTCTTCATGATTTCTATATTTATAAATCTACTTTTTTCATGGTTGGTACTAATAAGTGCATCACCACCCATGCCAACAAATACGAACCTGCACAAATGGCAAACATGATATAATATGCCGTTTCTATTTGATTGATGCTACGGTAATAGACAAACATATTTTTTTGTACCGCCCAAGTCAATAAAATACCACCCAAACCGCCAGCCATACCGCCAATTCCCACCACTGAACCCGTGGCTTTTTTAGGGAACATATCCGAAACCGTGGTAAAAATATTGGCACTCCAAGCCTGATGAGCTGCCGCCGCAATACCAATAACTAACACGGCACACCACATATTTACTTTGCCTGCCACCTGCGAAAAAATTACGGGCAATACAAACAAAGCAAAAATGAACATTGACGTTTTTCTGGCTTTAAAAACAGGCATATTTTTATGAATTAATGCCATAGGCAAATACCCTCCGCCAATACTTCCGATGGTTGAAATAATATACACCACCGCCACTGGAACCGATATTTGAATCAAAGTCAATTTATATTCGCTTTGTAGAAAATCGGGCAACCAGAAAAGATAAAACCACCAAACGGGGTCGGTCAGAAACTTGCCGATAGCAAATGCCCATGTCTGACGATAGCCCAAGAGTTTCAACCAAGGCACTTTTTCTTCTTCTTTTTCAGAAACTTCATCACCGTCTGAATGAATATAATCGTATTCTTCTTGGCTTAATTTTTTAGAATCTTTTGGTGAAGTGTAATACATTTGCCATAAAACCAACCAAATAAAACCAATCACACCTGTGATGATAAATGCCCATTGCCAACCCCAATAAACCGCAATGAGGGGTACACTAAGGGGTGCAACTATTGCCCCGATGTTTGTACCTGAGTTGAAAATACCCGTTGCCAATGCTCTCTCTTTTTTAGGAAACCACTCAGCGGTAGATTTAATGGCAGCAGGGAAATTACCCGCCTCGGTAAGTCCTAAGGCAGCACGAGCTATCATAAAACCAAAAGCAGAATTGGCAAATGCGTGTCCGATTGCCGCTAAACTCCATAGACCAGTTGCCCAAGCATAACCTTTTTTTGTGCCTAATTTATCAACCAAACCTCCTGCTATCAACAATCCAAAAGAATAGAAGATTTTGAAGGTAATTTCGATATTGGCGTAATCGCCATCGTCCCAATGTAAATCCTTGGATAAAACGGATTTTAAAAGGCTAATCACCTGTCTATCAAGATAGTTGACGGTTGTTGCAAAAAAGACCAGACTACAAATTGTCCAGCGGTATTTACCCATTGTGGTTTGCATGAGAGTTTAAAATTTGAAATAGTTTTTAGCATTATTATAACAGATGTTCTGAACCATCTGCCCAATCCATTCAATATCGTTTGGTAATTCTCCGTTTTCGATTTCGTTTCCTAACAAATTACACAAAATTCTACGGAAATACTCATGGCGTGGAAAAGATAAAAAACTGCGTGAATCAGTTAGCATACCCACAAAACGGCTTAAAAGTCCCATGTTTGAGAGGGCATTCATTTGTTTTTCCATACCATCTTTTTGGTCCAAAAACCACCAGCCCGACCCAAACTGAATTTTACCCGCCACTGAGCCATCATTAAAATTACCTATCATGGTGGCTATCAGCTCATTGTCTCTTGGATTGAGGTTATAAATGATGGTTTGGGCTAATTGATTATGTTCGTCCAAACGGTCTAAAAACTTAGAAATAGATTTGGCTTGTGACCAATCTCCGATAGAATCCCAACCAGTATCAGGTCCCAAAGTGCGCAAGGCACGGGCGTTGTTGTTTCGTAATGCTCCCAAATGAAACTGTTGCGTCCAACCAAGCGAATGATACATCACTCCGAGGGCGTACAGGATGGCAGATTTGTAGGTCAAAGCCTCTTGTGACGTAATTTCTTTACCCAAAATAACTTTTTCAAAAACACTATTTGCCGTAGCTTCGGTGAATTCAACGGCATAGATTTGTTCGAGTCCGTGGTCTGCCAAACGACAACCCAAAGAAGCAAAGAAATCTGCCCGCTGGCGAAGAGCCTTTAATAATTCTGAAAAAGAATTGATGTCTAAGTTAACGATGGTACCTAATTTTTGGACAAAATCTTTGAAATTTGGGTTTTCAATCAGAATGAATTTATCAGGTCGAAAAGTTGGCAAAACTTTGGTTTGCAATGTTCCATCTTCACGGATAGCTTGATGGTGTTCAAGCGAATCCATTGGGTCGTCAGTCGTGCAAGCTACCTCCACTTTCATTTTGGTCAAAATACTACGAACAGAAAATTCTGGCGTAATAATTTTTGCCGAACAATCTTCATAAATCCGTTTTGCCGAACTTGGATTCAAGATTTCATTTACGCCAAAATACCGTTGCAATTCCAAATGCGTCCAATGAAACAAAGGATTCCGCATAGTATAAGGAACAGTTTCTGCCCATTTTTCAAACTTTTCGTAATCAGATTTATTACCCGTACAGTACGATTCATCCACACCATTTGCTCTCATGCCACGCCATTTGTAGTGGTCACCGTAGAGCCAAATTTGCGTTAAATTTTCAAAGTTTTTATTCTGAGCAATTTGGTCGGGCGGTAAATGATTGTGATAGTCAATAATGGGCATATCCTTAGCATACTCATGGTAGAGTCTAACTGCGGTAGGCGTTTGTAACAGGAAGTCTTCGTTTAAAAAGGGTTTCATAATTGAGTAATAAATATTTTAGTTTTTTGATTCTAATTAAAAAATAACCCCATTTCTCCTCAAACCCACCAAAGCCAATGTTTCATGGGCAATGAGTTTCTCTAAAATTGCAGGGTCTATTCCTTCGCTATCCACACTTAAAAAGGATAAAGCTACTTTCTCCTGTAAAACACTTTGGAAAATAAATTCTACTCTTTCTTGATGATAATCGGAAGTAATAATGATTAACTCTTCCATAAGGTTCTGTGCCAAAATAGGGAGTAGCATAGTGGCATCTTGCACCGTATTTGAGGAGTCCAAAAAAGCAATAATATCTTGACTATCAACGCCTTTCTGAATTAAATACTGCTTTGTCCAATGATGATGCGGGTAGTTTGAAGTATTGAAATGCACACCAAAGCCGCCCGTGAGAATAATAGGATATTTGTTAGATAAATACGCTTCGTAACATTTATCCAAACGCTTTTTTGCCGCCAAGAATAATTCTCCTTCGGGGCTATTGGGTGAGCCTAACACTACAATTGCTTTCATATTTCTACCAAATAAAAGTCCCTGCACTCGTGGCTGGTAAGGTGATATTTACAAATTTATTATTGGATTTAATGTTGAAAGTGGTGGGCTGATTAGCTTCATTTAGCACAATCATTACCTTTTTGCCCGATGGGGTTTTGAAGGCTACGTTTTGCAAATTAGCTACTTCAGTAGTGGCAATTCTTACGGAATTTTGAGGGACAAATTTTGAAATTTGGGCTACAATATAATACGCTACGTTTCGCTCAACGGTGCTTCCTATCGTCAAAGCTCCTTTACATTCCGTGCAACCTCCCTGCGTATGAGGCTCAAAATTGGAGTCGTTGGCTAAGTTCCATTCTAAGGCTGTTTTACTCCAATTTTTCATTGAACCAATGATTACATTTTTGAGATGCCACATAAAATCTCCGCCAAAATCACCTTTGGAACTCGTCCATTGTTCCGTAAAATAGAGATTTTTATCCTTATGAACATTGTGAACGGTACTCAATGCCGTGATATTTCCGTTGTACAAATGAAACGCACTACCGTCTATAAAAGCCTTGGCGGCGGGGTCGTCAAGGATGGCAATGGGGTAGTTAGCATTATCGCAATTATGGTCCCAAACGATGATTTTTGTCTTGATGGATGCCTTCTGAAAAGCGGGTCCCAAATTATTTTTGATAAATGTGGCTTGTTGGATTGCCGACATTGATAAACTCGGATTATTATCTGGATTTAAAGGTTCATTCTGAATCGTGATGGCATCAATGGTAATACCTTCTTCTTTCATTTTTTGAACATATTTTACAAAATAATTGGCGTAAACTCCGTAATATTCGGGTTTCAGACTCCCTCCTTTCGTACTACCATTGTCTTTCATCCATACGGGCGGACTCCAAGGTGAACCCAAAATTTTAATGTTTGGATTTATCTTCACTATTTCTTTCAACAGCGGAATTAAATCATTTTTATCCAAAGAAAAATTAAATTTATCAAGGTTCATATCAGTTTCTCCGCCTAATAAATCATCGTAACTAAAAACGGATGCGTTCAAATCGGATGCTCCAATACTGATTCGTAAATAACTGATTCCTATTGAGTTAGTATTATTACCAAACAATTCTTGTAATAAACTTGCCTTTGCCGAAGCACTCATTTTGTTGATAAGTGAGGCACTTCCGCCCGTAAGGGTATAGCCAAAGCCATCAACCGATTGAAAGGTTTGGGTAGTATCAACTTCGATGTTGGGAGAGGAATTTGAACTTGTACTAAAAGATAAAATGTTGTTACTTTTTTGTAACAAATAATCTCGATTAGCAGTAGTAAACCACATTTCTACATCATTGACGGCTACAGGTATTGTGGTGGTGGGTACTACGACTACGGGCGTAACATTGCCTCCTTTGTCGGAACTTGAACAAGATAAAATAAATGCTAAAAAACAGGCAAATGCAATGGTGATATTTTTCATTTTGAGTTTTGAAATTAAAATTCACTGAATTTCGACATTATTTTCCTGACTTTCAATATTTGGTTGAAGGTTAAAAATCTTATTTGCCAAGAAAACGTAAATCACCACCGTTATCACCCAACCTACAATCATCAAGGGAAAATTGAGTTCGTTCAAACTAAAAATGGAAGGGGACGGCAATACGCTGTCGGGATAGGAAACTATCAAAAAAGAATAAACATTGTTGGCAGCGTGAATCCCGATGGGGAGTTCAAGTTTTTTATCAAAAATAGCCAATAAAGCAAAGAAAAGCCCAACGCTGATGTAATAAGACATTCCGAGGGCAAAACCAACTTTCTCCGTTTCGGGGTTTAAACCATGTGCTAATCCAAAAAATGTGCCTGTAATCAGAATACCTGCCCAAATATTTTGCTTGCCAATTCCTTGCAAAAGATAGCCACGAAAAAGCAATTCTTCTGCTGTACTTTGAATCGGAATCATGATTAATCCAACTACTAAAGCGGGCAAAAAATCGGCTATTTTAAGCGTAAAACTGTACATTTCTGGAAAAAGTGCGTAGAATAATAATTCCACGGCAATCGTGATTCCGAACCAAAGCCCAGCCGACAAAGCAATCCGTTTCCAATTGATTTCAGCAAGGGGCGTGATTAAGGTTTTGAAAGGACGTTGATGTAGATATTTCATGACAAACCAAAGCCCGACAATAATCCCAACAAATTGTAAAATTGCTATTGCTAAATATTGATAAGCAGGAACAATTGGCTTTTCGGTTTTAAGGTCAGTAACTAAAACCGTGGGAAAAGAAAACAGTACCGCCGCCACCATAACTATCAAAAAACCAGCCACATACAGCCAAATACTATTTTTACCCGTTCGAGCAATGTCGATAAAAGAATTGTTCATAAAAAATATTAAAATTTGAAAATGAAAAACCCCTTAAACTTACCCAATTTATGATGATTGAGGGATATTTGAGGGATTTTTTATTCAACAATAGAACTTCTCGAAAGTTCTATTCACTTTCGAGAAGTGTTTTGACCCGCTACAATGAAACCCCTCTTTTCCAAGGAATAAAATCATCCTGCCCGTTTCTGACGGCACAAATTTCGATTTCTCCACTGGCCACTTTTATAACATATTCCAAAATCCGTTCACCTGCTTGTTCGATGGTTTCTTCACCTTCGATGATGGTGCCGGTGTTGATGTCGATGATGTCGGACATCTTTTCGTATAATTTTGTATTCGTGGCAATTTTCACAACGGGTGCAATGGGGTTGCCCGTAGGCGTGCCTAAACCCGTGGTAAAAAGCACAATATTTGCCCCCGAACCTACTTCGGCAGTGGTGGATTCTACGTCATTGCCTGGGGTGCATAATAGGCAAAGCCCTGCTTTCGTAACGGGGTTGGGATAATCTAAAACTGAGGTTATGGGCGATGTACCCCCTTTTTTGGCTGCCCCCGCCGACTTGATGGCATCGGTAATGAGTCCGTCTTTGATATTGCCAGGAGAAGGATTCATATCAAAACCTGAACCCACGGCTTTTGCTCGGTCATTATATGTTTTCACTAAATAACTGAACAATTCAGCATCGTCTCGGCTTACGCAACGGTCGGTAATTTCTTGTTCAACACCACATAATTCTGGAAATTCGGCAAGGATAACCGTGCCGCCCAAACCTACCAAAATATCGGATGTATAGCCGATAGCAGGGTTGGCAGAAATACCCGAAAACCCGTCTGAACCACCACATTCTAAGCCGATAGTTAGTTTACTCAATGGTGCGGGT
>JANPGQ010000083.1:0-4884 GCA_031423975.1 Cytophagales bacterium
TAAACAGAAAGGCTGGGCCTTGGAAAATGATTTGGGAAATGGTAGAATTATGCGTTTGCAGGGCATTGACGAAACGGGGGAACCTGTTTACTTGATGACGGAAAGCAATGCACTATCCTCCGCCACCACCCGTACCAACCAATTATATTCGGGCGGTTCATTGGGGTTGTCTCTGAATGGAAGTAGCGATGCCGTCAAAAACCGCTTGGGCATTTGGGATGGCGGTGCCGTTTTTGGCACTCATGTTGAACTGGTCAATCGAGTTACGCAACAAGATAATGTAACCACTACCGATGTTCACGCAACGCATACATCGGGTACATTGATTGCTACGGGTATATCAGCCCAAGCACGAGGAATGTCGTTTGGGGCAAATTTAAAGGCTTGGGATTTTAACAGTGATGTTTCTGAAATGACGGCTGCAGCCAAGGATTTAGCCATTTCAAACCATTCTTATGGTTTTCCTGCGGGCTGGGTTTATAGTTCTACTACCAATCGTTGGGCTTGGTATGGCAATACAACCGTGAGCCAAACGGAAGATTATAAATTCGGATTTTATGACTCTAATGCTCAGGCATTTGACAAAGTTGCTTATGCCGCCCCTTTTTATTTGATTGTAAAATCTGCGGGAAATAGTAGGGGCGATAATGGTCCTGGCGATGGAAAATATTACTTTTTAGGCACTTCCACCAGAGATTCGAGCAATGTGGCTCGTAAAGCAAGTGATGGTTACGATATTCTTTCTACCTCTTCTAATGCAAAAAATATATTAACGGTTGGTGCAGTTGTAGGCACAGGGGGAAATCCTCCCGCTCAACCTTCTGATGTTAGTATTTCCAGTTTTAGTAGCTGGGGACCTACCGACGACGGACGAATCAAGCCCGATTTGGTAGCAGTGGGCGTAAATGTTTTTTCCACTTCCAATGCTTCCACAACGGCTTATACCGTTTTTAGTGGTACTTCAATGTCTTCTCCGCAAGCCGCAGGAAGCCTTTTATTATTGCAAGAAGCCTATTCCAAACAAAATAATGGGCAATTGATGTTGGCTTCAACGCTGAAAGGTTTAGCTTTACACACCGCTTTTGATGCAGGAAATGCAGGCCCCGACTATATCTATGGTTGGGGACTTTTGGATACGGAAAAAGCCGCAAAAGTGATTCTGAATACCGATAAAACCAACTCATTGACCGAAAGAAATCTTGCCAATGGAGCTACTTATACGCAAAAAATAACGGCTTCGGGTAAGGGTGCTTTAACGGCAACTATCTGTTGGACAGACCCAGAAGGAGTGGTTTTGCCAGTTACGGCAGACAATGTTAATAACCGCACGCCAAGATTGGTAAATGATTTGGACATCAGAATCTCGGACGGAACAAATAATTATTTACCTTTTATTCTGAATCCTGACAAACCCGCAGATTTGGCAACTCGTGGCGATAATATTAGAGATAATGTTGAACAAATCCTCATTCCCGATGCCGTGCCAGGGCGTGTTTATACCCTCACGGTGAGTAATAAAGGTACATTGAAAAATAATTCACAGGATTATGCCTTGATTATCAGTGGAATAGGCGGTACAGCATATTGTGCTTCAACGCCCACGGTAATCCAAGACAATATTAATACCGTCACATTGGCAGGACTAACAAGTGGTTTCAAAATTTCATCAGCACAACAAGTAACTTTGGAATTGGGCTTTAAAAATGCTAATGCTAAAACCACTATGGTTTATATTGATTGGAACGGAGACGGTATTTTTGATGAAACTACTGAAAAGGTAATTACCGCCAATGCAAAAACAGGAACAATTTATACAGATTTATTCAAAGCCCCAACGGGTTTGCAGCCTGGCAACGGAACACTCATGCGAGTTGTTACGGTAGAAGATCCTTCAACAACGGTAGCTATTAAAAGCTGTGGTGCTTACGACAAAGGCACAACCAAAGATTATTCCATTCAATATGTTCGCCCAGAGATTGATTTGAGTGTTTCAAACTTAATTTCTCCTGATGCTGTAGCCTTCTGTTCGGGTGCCGCCCGTAGCGTTACAGTTTCTTTGAAAAACGTAGGAAGTGTAGCTCAACAAAATATTCCTGTTAGTGTTAAAGTTTTAGACAAAACTACGGTAGTTGCCACATTGACAGGCACTTACAAAGGTTCGTTAGCCGCCTTTGCCGAAGCAAATTTATTGTTGGATGGTACATTTAATGCAGTTTCGGGTACAACTTACACTTTTGAAATAAGCATAAATTTAGTCTCTGACCAAGACCCTTCTAACAACATAAAAACGATTACCAGAACGGTTACAGCAACATCATTACCCACTTCCGCACAAGTTGCGATATGTGATGGTACTACTACTTTGAACGTAAAATCAAGTGAAACCAATCCTGTTTTATGGTATGATGCCCCTACGGCTGGAAATCTACTTTTTATAGGAAATAATGGTTCATTTACTCGCCCTGCCAATGCCACAAAATTATACGCAGGCGTAAACGATGTTGCAGGAACAATTGGTTACAAAACCAAATATGAATTGGGTGGAGGAACGTATTACGAAACTTTCGGTCCAGAACCAGTTATTGTTACGCAAAGCCCATTAGTAATTGAAAGTGCAAGAATTTATGTAGGAACGGCAGGGAAAATCACTTTTACCATTACACGAGTTTCAGATTTAACGCCTATTTCTTCGGCTACATTTACCGTAGCGGCTACTCGAACTTCGGATAATTTGACCCGAAATAGTGGCAACCAGTTTGTAGATGATGCTAACGATCAAGGGGTTGTTTTACCCCTAAACTTAGCGATTCCAGCCGCTGGGACGTATAAATTGACCCAAGAATGTTCGGAAGGAGCGAGTATTTATCGGAGCAATCTCAATGTAGGTTCTACCACAACGGGGTCGGATATTAAAGGCTATCCTTTCACTATTCCAAACGTAGTAAGTATCACGGGAGCATTGTTTAATGGAAACATTATCAAAACGGGCTACTATTATACCTACGACATGAAGATGAAATCGTTGGGTTGTCCGAGTGCGAGGGTGGAAGTGCCAATCACTACGCAGGCAGCACCCAAAGCAAGTATTACGCCAACGGGAGATAAAGTTAGTATTTGTGAAGGAACACCCAAAGACCTCACTGCCAATACAGGTACAAATTATACCTATCAATGGCTAAAAGATGGAACGGCAATCACGGGAGCAACCGCCGCAACTTACAAGGTTTCACAAGCGGGTGCGTATAGCGTAGTGGTAAGTGATAATGGACTTTGTAATGCCACTTCATCAGCAGTTTCAGCCAGTGTTTTATTGCCAATTTCCGTTCCAATTTCCTTTAATGGCAGTGTATTGAGTATTGCATCAGGTACAAATCCTACTTGGTATGTTGATGGTACACTGATAGCAGGAGCAAATTTAGTTTCGTTATCTCCCACAAAATCAGGAACTTATACGGTAAAATCAACGGATGTAAATGGTTGTTTGGCTACTTCATTAGGATATGTTTTAACGATAACAGCAATTGAAGAAGAGATTTCAACGGAAGCATCCGCCAAAGTTTTCCCGAACCCAGCAACCGATAAATTCAAAGTAGAATACCGCACGCCCGAACGCCCCAAAAGTGTACAAGCCGAAATCATCAACCTCTTAGGTATGACCTTAACCAGCAAAAATCTAAGCCGACAACCCAACGGCGTTTATACCGCAGATTTTGACGTTTCAAAACAAAATCAGGGTAAGTTTTTTGTAAGAATAACTACCGACAATGAGGTGAAAGTTGTGCCTTTGGTAGTAGGTGGAAATTGAGATTTAAGTTTATAAAGGATTTTCAGTAAATTTAAAGGCAGGTTCACCCGAACTTGCCTTTTTTAATTAATCAACAACATGAAAAAAACACTACTAACCCTACTTTTTTCCGCCCTAATTTTTAATCTCTCTGCTCAACTTTCGGTTGAACATATTATGCAAGATCCTAAGTTTACGGTGGGTTCTTTGCCTTCTAATATTTTTTGGTCGGAGGATAGCAAGACCATTTATTTCAGCTGGAATCCTGATAAAAATAAGGCTGATTCACTCTATGGGGCATCTATTGCGGATAAAAAGCCTTTTAAAGTTGCTCCTCAAACTCGTCGTGCTTTGCCTTCTCAGGGAGATTATTCCAAAGATTTTTTCAGAAAAGTATATGCCAAAAATGGCGATTTGTACTTGATGGATGTCCGCACCATGGCGATTCGACAAATTACGAATACCATTGAAAATGAAAGTAATCCCACCTTTAATGCAAAAGATGATAAGATTATTTATACTAAAAACAATAACCTATTTAGCTTTAATATCAATAGCGGTGAAATTGACCAATTGACTAATTTTCAAACAGGAACCAAGAAACCTGAAGCCAAAACAAACGACCAAGAAAAATGGCAAAAACAAGACCAATTGAGTCTGTTTGAGGTATTAAAGGAAAGGTCAGACAAGAAAAAAGAAGGTGAAAGAATCCAGAAAGCAGATATGCCCAAACGTCCGAAAGAGATTTTTACGGAAGATAAATCGGTGGATAATCAGACCCTTAGCCCCGATGAAAAATATATTACTTACCGTCTAACCAAAGCCGCTGTTGGAGCGAAAAATGCCTTTGTACCAAGTTACGTTACAGAATCGGGATATACCGAAGATTTACCTGCTCGTACAAAAGTTGGTTCGCCGCTTTCAACGGGTGAATTTTGGGTTTATGACATCAAAAAGGATACCGCTTTGCAAGTTTCTACCAAAGAAATTGAGGGTATTTATGACGAACCTGAATTTTTGAAAGATTACGTCAAGAAAACGGCAGTGGTGAGAAAAGATACAGCTCAAAAGAAAAAAGAGCCTCGGAAAGTGGTTATCAA
>JANPGQ010000084.1:0-2161 GCA_031423975.1 Cytophagales bacterium
GTAGGAATGCCTTTTGGGGGAATTTATGGGTATCGTATGAAGAAAGATGCAGCAGGAAATATTATTTATGATACCAACTCAAATTTACCTTTACAAACTGACAATAACCAGTTTTTGGGTAATGGCGTTCCTCCCTACACAATGGGTTTAACGAACACATTCAAATACAAAAACTTCTCATTGGATGTATTGATTGACGGCAAATTTGGTAGCAGTGTTTTCTCGGTAATGGAAGTTTATGCCACTCGTTTGGGATTGTTAAAATCAACTTTGCCAGGTCGTGAAAATGGTTTAGCGTTAAAAGGAGTTACTGCGAGTGGAGATGCTTATTCTTACACCGTACCAGTAGCTAATTTACGTAGTGCTTATTATAATAGTTTGAACAGATACACAGAATTGTTTGTACATGATGCCAGCTTTGTAAAATTACGTCAGGTAATTATTTCTTACCGTTTACCAGCAGGTTTCTTGAAAGTATTGGGTGTACAATCGGCGAGTGTATCATTAGTTGGTCGTAACCTACTGATTTTGTATAAGCAAACCGATAATTTTGACCCTGAGCAAAGTTTGACAAATGGTGCAGCACAAGGAATTGAGTCGATTGGTCTGCCACGTACTCGTTCTTACGGTGTAAACCTGAATCTGAAATTTTAAGTAGTTCGATTGTAGATGTTCAATGTTCGTTTTTCGATATTCGGCAAAATACTAACTTAATTTTGAGCATTTACTTAACAAAAAAATCAAAACAATGAGACATATATTTTCAAGATATAAATTCCCGTTATTCGCAGCTTGTAGTGTCATACTACTTTCATCCTGCGATAAAGATTTCGCTGAAATCAATACCAATCCCAATGCGGTATCCGTACCCACAACGCAATTCATATTCAGCAAAGCCTTATACGATGGGGCAGCGAATAGTGGAAATAAGGGTAGCCTTTTATTCGGATTGATGCAATACACAACCAGCTACAACGACGTAGAAGGTTTTGGTTCTAAATATACCGCCTCGCAGGTAAATGGAACGGGAGCAGTTTTTAATAATTCATATCCTACTCAAATTAATGAAATAGGGGAAGTAATTAAAGCCGTAAAAGATGACCCAACAAAGGTGAATCTATACGCAACCGCTCGTATTTGGCGAGTATTTTGTTACAGTCGCTTGACTGATTTGTATGGAGATATTCCTTATGGTGAAGCAGGGCAAGGATATAATCTTTCTATTTTCCAGCCTAAATACGATGCCCAAAGTGCGATTTATGCCGATATGCTAAAAGAATTAGAAGCCTCAGCTACTTCTTTGGATGCTTCAAATGCTACGACTTTTGGTAAATCTGATTTGATTTATCAAGGAAATGTTACGCAATGGAAAAAGTTTGCGTATTCGCTAATGTTGCGTTTGGGTATGCGTTTGACTAAAGTTGATGCCGCTGCTGCACAAAGTTGGGTAAACAAAGCGGTTGCTGGCGGAGTCATCAGAGATTATGCCGACATTGCAAAAATGAGCTATGTGTTTGGACAGACTATCAATAAAAATCCTGTGGCTTGGCAATTATTGAGTGATAATTATCTTCGTGCCGATGGTACAAATAATACCGAAGGTGGCAAATACCAACAAGTATTTATCAAT
Organism: Cytophagales bacterium; assembly: GCA_031423975.1. Classification (GTDB taxonomy): domain Bacteria; phylum Bacteroidota; class Bacteroidia; order Cytophagales; family Spirosomataceae; genus Arcicella. Next base: position 1,631 of record JANPGQ010000084.1, read on the forward strand.
TCTTTGAAAGCAAATAACGACCCTCGCTTAGGAGTTCTTTCGGTGGTGTATGTAAACGGTGTTGCGAGTTCAGACGAAAGTATTCAAAAAGGGATGGCTGCAAACATTAATGGAACAAAACCTTCGGATTTTATTACTTATTCAGAACCAAAACAATCGACTGTTTTGAAAGTTGATGCTCCTTTGTTGTTATTTACCGTAGCAGAAACTAATTTCTTGTTGGCAGAAGCCGCTTTAAAAGGTTGGTATAGCACAGAAACTGCTACCAATTTATACGAATCGGGAATTAGTGCGGCTATGAAACAATGGGATTTGATTAGCGGAACAACAAATACCATCGCTCAATCACGCATCGACAGCTATGTAACGGCTCATGCTTTGAAAACTTCTGGAACTGTGGCAACTCAAACCGAACAAATTTATAATGAATTTTGGGTAGGTCTTTTCCCTGATGCACAGGAGGTTTATAACAATTACCGTCGCACGGGTTATCCAGCTTTAACGCCAAATGTATATCCAGGAAACGCAACG
>JANPGQ010000085.1:0-31729 GCA_031423975.1 Cytophagales bacterium
CATCTAAACCAACTACACGACCTTTTTAAGGTTGGTAGGTTCTATTCGCAGATACTTTAAGACAGAAGCGAGTTTATCAATCTAAGGCGAAATTCAATTAATTATCAAATTACAAATAAAAAATATGATTATAAGTGAACAAATATATACAATATTCGTTATATATTTGTGTTTATTATGTAGAACAGTATAGAACACTACCTTTTAATGAAACACTGTCAGGTGCTATCGTAAAAAGTATCTACTTTAATGTTCTTTTATCATTTTTATTATTTAAATGGACATTTCTAAATTTCCATTTCTAACTTAAATTTCAACATTCAATCCAATCAATTATTATGAAAAAAAATCTTCAAAAAAATGGTTTGCCACCACAATCAGCGACACGACAATTTATGACCTTTCTGATGGTTGTCGGGTTCTTATTGTTTCAAATTGTTGAAACAACCGCTCAAAAAACGGCAGCAACAGCTCTGAAAATATCAGGACGCATTGTGTCAGGACAGGATAATCAGGGAATACCGGGAGCGAATATTTTAGTGAAGGGAACAACTGTAGGAACAACAGCAAATGCTTCGGGTGATTTTTCTGTTCAAGCATCCACCAATGCTACTTTGGTAATCTCATCAGTTGGTTTCATGTCTCAAGAAGTAAAAGTTTCTGGTAGAACCAAAATTAATATTTCCTTAGTAGAAAATGCTGCCTCATTAGACGAAGTAGTGGTGGTAGGTTACGGTAGCCAAAGTCGCAGAACGCTTTCTGGTGCTCAAACAAATATTGGCACTAAAGAAATTAATCAAACTGTCAACACTACAATTGACCAAGCCCTTCAAGGACGTGCTCCAAACGTTTATGTGGCTTCTAACTCTGGAAAACCAGGAGGAGCAGCGGCAATTTACATTCGTGGTCTTTCAACTATCAATGGTAATAATCAGCCAATGTATGTGATTGACGGTGTGCAAATTGTTCCAGAGCAAGGTACTAATCAAGGTAATGGCTCTGACGGACAATCAAACGTGATTTCGAGCCTTAACCCCGATGATATCGAATCTATGAACGTATTGTCTGGACCTTCAGCACAATCAATTTATGGTTCAAAGGCATCTAACGGAGTTATTGTAGTAACAACTAAGAAAGGAAAAGTTGGGGATGCTAAAATAAACTTTACCACGATGTATAACCTTCAGGGATTGCCAAAGCAATTGCCGATGATGAACCTCAGAGAGTATGCAGAGTATCACAATGCTTTTTCGAGAGCAGTAGGTTATGGTTATAACTTGGAGTTTTCTGATCCATCAATTTTAGGAGAAGGAACTAACTGGCAATCAGCTTTATTCAAAACCGCTGCCATGAAAAAACAGCAATTATCAATTAGTGGAGGAACAGATAAGACAACTTATTACATTTCCGCAGAATTGATGAATCAGGATGGTATAGCTCCTAATTCTGGATTTGATAGAAAATCTGTTAGAATAAATGTTGAAAGTAAAGTGCGTGATTACTTGAAAATTGGAACAAACTTGTCTGTTTCAGCAACTGCTGAAAAACTTTCAATAAACGAAGATGGTGTTATCAGCACTGCAATCCGTCAATCACCCAATGCCCCAGTTTATAATGCAGACGGAACTTTTGGTGGACCGCAAGATGTACCGCTTCCAGGTAGCGGCAATAGCAATTATTCTGCTCAAATTACCAACCCAGTTGCTTTAGCTTTCACTAACTCAAATGAGTTTAAGCGTATCACTACGTTTGGAACTATTTATGGTGATCTCACTTTCTTGAAGAATTTCACTTTTCACGCTGAATTTAACGGGAACTTTGGTAATAATACAAGAGCTATTTTTCGTCCATCCTATCAGTTTGGGGCAAATGCAAACACGGCTGGTGCAACCAACCCCGTATCTACTTCGGAAAGATATTCGGGCAACAACTATTACTGGAGTACCAACCAGCGTTTGAATTTTTCGAAGAAATTCCTTGGAAAACATGACGTGAATGTTACCGTAGGACATGAAGCTCAGTACGGATTCAACGAGCAATTATCGGGTAGAGTTACAGGTTTTTCAAATAATGCTCTCTCTGAATTGACTTTGGGGGATCCTAAAACTTCGTTGAGTACAAGTAATAGAGATGATAATTCACAAGAATCATATTTTACCCGTATCGGTTATATCTACGATGATAAGTATATCTTGCAAGCAACGTACAGAGCGGATGCTTCTTCATATTTTGGACCCAATAATAAATGGGGGTATTTTCCTTCTGTTTCTGCCGCCTGGAGAATCTCAAAAGAACCCTTCATGCAAGATTTAAGTGTTATTAGCGATATGAAATTGAGATTAGAAATGGGAACAACTGGTAACCAGTATTATGGAAAAAATACTTATGCTCCTTTAGTTACGGCTGCTACTCAAACTGGTCAGGGATTTTTGGCAGGAAGATTTCCTAATCCTGACATCAAATGGGAAAATACTCAAACTTACAACGTAGGTCTTGATTTGAATCTTTTGAAAGATAGAATTCAAGTAGTATTTGATGCTTACCTAAGAAGAACGTCTGATTTGATTACTGATTTGCCACTTCCTGGATACATAGGTACATCAGGACAAGGTGCCATCGGAGCACCAGTTGTAAATATTGGTGATATGGAAAATAGAGGTTTTGGAATATCAATTAATACTACTCCAATTCGAGGGAAAGCATTAACTTGGAAAAGTGGTTTCAACATATCATTTGATAGAAATAAATTGTTGAAATTGAATACCGACCGTTCAATTATTGACCGTAACCCTTGGTTTACAAGAGTAATTTCTCGTTCGATAGTTGGTCAGCCATTATTTCAGTTTTATGGCTATCAGTCGGATGGTTTGATTAGAAATTATCAAGATTTGACTACTTCTGCTTTGCCAAAAGACGTAGGTATTGGGGTAACTCAGGCATGGGTTGGAGATGTGAAATATGTAAACCTTGACCAAACTCCTTACTTTGACCCAGTACAAGGTAAAAGTGTACAGGTAATTGATGACAAAGACAGAACATTTATCGGAAATCCTTGGCCTAAATTCACTTTTGGTATTACTAACAATTTTACCTATAAAGGCTTTGACTTGTCGATCTTTATGCAAGGTGTTTATGGAAACCAAATCTTCAATCAGTTGAGATTTGATAATAGTGCATTTAGAGGCTACATACAAGGTGCTTATAAAGAAGCGATTAATTTCGCCAGACCAAGCGGAACTGTCTTGAACGAATCATTAACATTGTTGAACCCTGGATTTAATGTTCCAAGAGTTGTAGCCAATTCGAGTTACGGTAACAATGGTCGTGCAACGAATGATTTTATTGAAGATGGCTCATATTTAAGAGTAAAAAATATTCAATTGAGCTACAATATACCAAAAGCAATTTTGAAGAAATACTTGCCAATCAATGGAATAAGAATCACTGGCGGAGTACAAAATGCCTTCACAATTACCAAATACAGTGGTTATGACCCAGAAGTAGGTACTTCGGCGGGAGTTCCAGGCTTTGATAATGGACGTTACCCATCATCAAGAATGTACACTTTTGCAGCATCTTTTGATTTTTAATAGTACACAATTCTAATTTTAAACATCAATAAAAAATGAAAAATATAATTCTTAAATTTTTATTCGTAGCTCTTACAGTTGTCGGGATTACGAGTTGTAAGGAAACGTTTTTAGATACTCCTCCTTTGGGAAATTTGACAGCTCCCAACTTCTTCAATACCGATGCCGAGTTACTGGCGGGAACATCTGCCTTGTATAATAGAGTATGGTTTGGGGCGAATGCACAAGCACTATTGTCTTTTGGTGATGGACGTGCGGGCAATATGCTCAGTCCTTACAATGGTAATTGGCAACAGTTTTATCAATTCACGGTTTCAAACACCAATAGTGATTTAAGAAATTCGTGGAATTCGTTTTTTACGGTAGTGGCACAGTCTAATGTATTGATTTATAACGTCAATACTTATGCTAAAGGTGCAGTTTCACAGGCAGCAAAAAACAGAGCCATTGGTGAAGCTCGTTTCATGCGTGCCGTAGCCTATTCATACTTGGTTCAAAACTGGGGACCAGTTCCCGTTATTACAGACAACTTGAAGCAAGGTGCTGATACAACCTTGGCACGTAATACTGTTGAATCTGTTTGGGAATTTGCCATTCGTGATATGCAAGCAGCTATTAAGTTGTTGCCTACAACAACGGCAGCGGGTACGGGTAGATTAAACTCATATTCAGCAAAAGGAATGTTGGCAAGATTTTACTTAACTCGTTCGGGGCTTGGTTCAACTAATGGACAAAGAAGTCAAGTATATTTGGATAGTGCTAAATATTATGCGAATGATGTGATTAAGAATGGACCATTTCAATTAATGAAAAATTTTGGAGATTTGTTTTTAACGGCTAATAATAACAACCCCGAACAGTTATTTGGTTTGCAGTGGGTAAGTAATGGTGGATATGGCTCTGGAAATGAGTTTCAGTCACAATTTGCATCAAGTAGCAAGATTACTGGGTTTTCAGATGGTTGGGGAGGTTCAAATGGAGCATCTTATGATTATTTAGTAAATCTTGACCCTGCTGATTCGGTACGTAGAAAAGCAACATTTATGCTTCCTGGTGATGTTTATCCAGAAATAACAAAATCTGCAGGTGGATGGAAAGTACCAGTACCTGCGGCAGATAGCTACGAAAATTTTGCCAACTTCAAAAAATACGTTGTTGGAACACCCGATGATAACGGAGGATTGGGTCAGCAGCAAAATGCACCCAACAATACTTACATGCAACGTTTAGCGGATGTTTATTTGATTTATGCCGAAGCAATATTAGGAAATAATACCAGAACATCAGACCCCGAAGCATTAAAGTATTTCAATGCCATTCGTGAAAGAGCCACTTTAGCTCCATTAACATCCTTCACCATTGACGATATTATCAGAGAAAGACGTTATGAATTTGCAGTTGAAGGAGATAGTTGGTATGATATGGTTAGGTTATATTATTACAATCCGAAGAAAGTAATTGACAGAGTTGCCAACCAAGTGAGAGGTAAATATGCTATCAGAATCAAAACAGGGACTGGAACAGCGGCTAAAAAACGTGAATTTGATTTTATTCTTCGAGAAGAAAATCGGTTTAAATTAGTAGAAACAGCTTTCTATTTGCCAATTCCAGACGTAGAAACCGCAGGAGCTCCGAACCTATTGAAGCCACCCGTTCCATATAAGTTTTAAGGAATAATTGTCAATTGAAATTTCGTAAGGAGATTTTATCTCCTTACCTAAAAAATACAAAAATGAAAAAATCAATCAATTTTATATTTAGCAAATTTACCGCAATAGCACTGTTTGTTGCTCTTGGAAGTATTGCTATACTTTCGTCATGTAAAGAAGACGAAACAGGAACACTTGTAATTAAATCTGGTACCCCAAGTATAACAAACGTTTTCTATTTGGATACTGTGGTGAAGCGTAGAGATAGTGTCATCGTTAGTGCTGAACCTTACAAATTAATCGTTATTAAAGGTGTAAACTTGGGCGGAGCAAAAGCCCTTTATTTTAATGGCTTCAAGACAGACTTTAACGTAGCTTACAACACCAATGAAAACTTGATTGTAAGGGTACCAAGTGCTGCTCCAACTGATTCAGTTGGAGTTGGGAATAAATTTAATAAGATTATCTTGGTTACCGTAAACGGAGAAACTTCAACTAACTTCCAAATAATTGCAAAACCAGCGGTGTACGAGACGGATAAAATCACTTTTGGAGCTGACAGAGGAGATATAACTTTGAAGGGAAAGAATTTCGGTGATGTTTCAAAAGTGGTATTTACTGGTACAACTACGGCGGTAAATGTTGTTTCAAAAACCAAAGACAAAATTGGTAATGAAACAATGACCTTGAGATTCCCAACCAGTACAGTTGGACAGACAACCTTAGATATTACTAATTCAAGTGGAACAATTACCACCACAAATTTTCAGTTTGTGAATGCAGATGTTGCTTTGAAAATTTTTACCGAAGATTTTGAGAAAGATTGGACGAATAATTCATGGGGTGATGCTGGAATTGTAAACTCAAAAGAGGCTTATGCGGGCAAAAACTCAATGACACAAAAATTAAATGGTGGAGCATACCACTTGATTGGGTTCAATAATTATTATCCCTCAGTACCTTACAGCACTGATTATACACACATTACTTTTGCCGTTAAAGGTGGTGCCGTGGATACTCCTTTTTGGATAGAGTCAGATGCTTCATCGGCGGGATATGGACAGAAATATCTTGCCAAAAACGCCATAACGGTTCCTGCTAAAGTTTGGACGTACTATAAAATTGCCTTGAAAGACTTAGATTTCTGGTCGCCAGGCAAAACTTTAAAGCAGATTGCTTGGCAAGTAAAAGGTATTCCCTCTGCCAACGATGTTTACTATTTTGATGATGTAATGCTGGTACATAAATAATTTTTAAAACACAAAACATGAATACTCTCAGCCACCGTATTTTAATAAGGTACGGTGGCTTTTTTACAGGTAAAACTGTAAATCCCGACGTTCAAACCAATGAATGTTTATAAAGTTAAAAATGGTTAATAGTTAATATAGGGCAAGGATAACTGAAATAGAATTTCTATTTCGACTTGCCCATTATTTTAATTGAAAAAGTATATGATAAAGCCTTTCAAAATCGTAATTCTATTCACCGTTATACTCTATTCGGAGGCGATAGCACAAGACTTGCCAACTGATGAAAAAGCAACTAAACAAACCATAACGCTCTATCAAAACCTTAAAAAAACTGCTCAAATAGGCGTAATGTTTGGGCAACAAGATGCTTTAGCGTATGGACTGAATCAAGATGGAAGTCGCTGGATTGGTGAAGTAGGGAGGAGTGATGTAAAAGCCGTTACGGGCGACTATCCAGCCGTGATTGGCTATGATTTGGGTAAATTAGAATTTGATTCTACCAATAACTTAGATGGCGTTCCATTTAGTACAATCAGAAAAAATATTCAAGAAACCTACGCCAGAGGTGGTGTAAACACTGTTTCGTGGCATTTCAATAATCCAACTGACCCCAAGAAAACCACTTGGGACAAAGCAGACTCCACCATCAAACATTTATTTGCTAACAAGAAATTTCTCCAAAACTACTCCTCATGGCTCGATAAAGTGGCGGCTTTTTCAAAGTCTTTGAAGGGTAGCAAAGGAGAATTAATACCCATTATTTTTCGCCCTTTCCACGAACATACAGGCTCATGGTTTTGGTGGGGAGCGGGACATTGTTCACCCGAAGAATACAAAAAAATGTGGCGATTTACCGTAACGTATTTAAGGAATAAAAAAGGCGTTCACAATATTCTATACGCCTATTCAACCGACCATTTCGATTCAAAAAAACATTATTTAGAACGTTTCCCGGGCAATGATTTAGTTGATTTGATGGGTTTTGATATGTATCACCGCAACGCACCCGCAAGCGATGAGGCTTTCAAAAAAGATATGCTCAGAATGATTACTGAATTGAAAGAAATGGCAACTGAAAAAAAGAAAATTTATGCCATTACAGAAATGGGTTTGGAAAAAGTAAGTGAATCAGATTGGTGGACAAATATTGTGTTGCCAGTCATTCATAATTCGGGTTTGAGCTATGCCTTAGTATGGCGAAACGGACGACCAGACCATTTTTATGCACCCTACAAAGGACAAAGTAGTGAAGCCGATTTTGTAAAATTTTATCAATTGCCAGAAACCCTCTTTTCAAAAGATGTGCAGGGGTTGTATAAGTAAGTGGTTGTTCGTATTTCGATGCTCAATGTTTGGAGCGAAATACGAGCATCAAGCATCGGAATAAGAACAACGAAATTTCCCTAACCACTAAAACCTTATTAAATGAAATTACAATTAATAGATATTTCAATCCTGGTTACCTACCTCGCTACGATGATTTTCATCGGGTTTTATATGCGAAAACGGGCAAGGGCGAATAAAGAAAGTTACTTGATGGGGGGCAAATCTCTGCCTTGGTATATGTTGGGTTTGAGTGATGCCTCTGATATGTTTGATATCAGCGGAACGATGTGGATGGTGAGTTTATGTTTTGTTTATGGACTCAAAAGTATCTGGATTCCCTGGCTTTGGCCCTCATTCAATCAGGTTTTTATGATGATGTTTCTCAGCAAATGGTTGCGGAGAAGTAATGCCAATACAGGGGCAGAATGGCTGAATACCCGTTTCGGAATGGTCGGAAAGGGTGTAAAGGCATCGCAGTTTGTTACAATTGCTTTTGCTTTAATAGGTTGCTTTGGCTTTTTGGCGTATGGTTTTGTGGGTTTGGGTAAATTTGTAGAAATTTTCATTCCTTGGGACATTGTTCAGCCTTATATTCCCTTTGAGGTTACCCCCAAATATATCCCACATTTTTACGGGGTAGTCTTCACCATTATTGCCACATTCTATTCCGTTTTGGGCGGAATGCACAGTATTGTGTTGGGAGATGTTATCAAATATTCCATTATGTCGGTGGGTTGTATTGCCATTGCCATTATTGCCATGAATCACTTGGATGGGCAGGTTTTAAACTTACCAAAAGGTTGGGAAGACCCATTTTTTGGTTGGAATCTTGACTTGGATTGGTCAAAAATTCTACCCGAAGTCAATGAAAAAATCGCTTCGGATGGTTATTCCGTATTCGGTTTATTCTTTGCTATGATGTTGTTGAAAGGTATTTTTGCCTCTTTGGCGGGTCCCGCTCCCAACTACGATATGCAGAAAATTTTGAGTACCCGTAGTCCCAAAGAAGCCAGTAAAATGACGGGTTTTGTGAGCATTATTTTACTGCCCATTCGCTATTCAATGATTATCGGTTTGACGGTTTTGGCTCTCTTGCATTACAACCAATTGATTATCAAAGACCCCACAGGAAAATACGATTTTGAACTACTTTTACCAGGAGCAATCAACAACTTTTTACCCGTTGGTATCCTCGGAATAGTAGTTACTGGACTCATGGGGGCATTTATGGGAACGTTTAGCGGTACACTCAATGCCGCACAAGCGTACATTGTGAATGATATTTATTTGAAATATATCAACCCAAATGCCAGCAATAAAAAGACCATCCAAATGAATTATGTAGTGGGTATTGTGGTAGTAATTATTGGAATTTTACTGGGTTTTATGGCGGGAAGTGTCAATGATATTTTACAGTGGATTGTGGGAGGATTATACGGTGGTTATGTGGCGGCAAATTGCCTAAAATGGTACTGGTGGAGATTTAATGCCAACGGTTTTTTCTGGGGAATGACTGCTGGAATTGTATCTGCTTTATTGATGCCTTACGTTACTACGGGCTTGCCGCTTTATTGGTGGCCTCTCTTGTTTGTAATTTCATTAACGGCATCCGTAATAGGAACGTATATGGCTGAACCAACGGACGTAGAAGTATTAAAACATTTCTACAAAACCGTCCGTCCTTGGGGTTTTTGGCAACCTATTAATGATTTGGTAGTGGTGGAAGACCCCACTTTTATAGCCAATAAAAACTTCAAATTGGATATGTTTAATGTGGTTTTGGGCATTGTTGCTCAACTCTGTTTAACCGTTTTACCGATGTATTTAGTATTAGGAATGAACCTGCCATTGATGGCTGATATAAGCATTATGATAGTGGTAATTCTCATTCTGAAACGTACTTGGTGGAATAAATTAGAGGACTAAAAAAATAAGCTAAAAATTAAAAAATCTCTTTATGAATAATCTGTTTCAAAAAAGACTCTCTCAATTAAAAAGTAGTCATGCAGAGCTTGTTGCTCGAAAAAACATAAAAATTACGTTGGGTAATGGAATTTATGACCGTTATCAAAATGCCATTATCACGCCCCAACACTCCCCAATTCACTGGAGATTTGATTTGAATTCTGAAAGCAATCCTTTTTTGATGGAGCGTTTCGGAATCAATGCTACTTTCAATGCGGGAGCCATAAAATTTGAAGGAAAATACCTTTTGGTGGTTCGGGTGGAAGGCTTGGATAGAAAATCGTTTTTTGCCGTTGCCGAAAGCCCAAACGGTGTAGATAATTTTCAGTTTTGGGATTACCCAATCAATTTGCAAGAAACTGAAAATCCTGATGGAAATGTCTATGATATGCGTCTGATTCAACACGAAGATGGCTGGATTTATGGACTCTTCTGCACAGAACGCAAAGACCCCGATGCCGTTTTGGGTGATGAAACTTCGGCGGTGGCACAATGTGGTATCGTCAGAACGAAAGATATGAAATCTTGGGAGCGTTTGCCCGATTTAATTACACCTTCTCCCCAACAACGCAACGTGGTTTTACATCCCGAATTTGTGGATGGCAAATATTTCCTTTACACTCGCCCACAAGACGGTTTTATTGAAGCTGGCACGGGCGGAGGAATCGGTTACGGTTTTGCCGAATCAATGGAAAATGCCATTGTGAAACAGGAGTTTATTTTAGACGAAAAACGCTATCATACCGTATATGAGGTTAAAAATGGACAAGGACCAGCCCCTATCAAAACGAAAAAAGGTTGGTTACATTTAGCTCATGGTGTAAGGAATACTGCAGCAGGTCTGCGTTATGTTTTATATATGTTTCTGACTGATTTAGAGGATGTTAGCAAAGTTATTCATAAACCAGCGGGCTATTTTATTGCTCCTGAAGGCGAAGAAAGAGTAGGAGATGTTTCAAATGTAGCCTTCTCAAATGGCTGGATTGCAGACGATACTGGAAAAGTGTTCATTTATTATGCCTCTTCGGACACTCGTATGCACGTAGCAACTTCTTCGATTGAACAACTGTTAGATTATGTTATCAATACCCCCGAAGACGGTTTGCGTTCAGCGGCTTCCGTGGCTACGTTGAATGAAATTATTGATAAAAATATGGCGTATTTAGGAGTAAATAGTAGCGTAAAAAATGCTGCATTAGTATCTGAAAATGCGTAACTTATCCATCATGAATATCTCAACATACAAACAAGAAATCCAAGAATCCCTACACGATATTCTACAGTTTTGGACAAAAAATACTCTTGATTTAGCACACGGCGGATTCATCGGAAAGATGGATTTTGAAGGTAAGATTCACCCAAAAGCAGAAAAAGGTGGCGTATTGAATGCCCGAATTTTATGGACATTTTCGGCGGCTTATAATTTTACTAAAAATGATGAATACCTAAAAATTACTGAAAGGGCCTATAATTATATCCAACATTGTTTGAGAGATAAAGAAAATGGTGGCGTGTATTGGTCGGTAGATTTTGAAGGAAATCCACTGAGTACCCGCAAACAGATTTATAGCCAAGCATTTACCATGTATGGCTTGGCAGAATATTATAAAGCAAGCCAAAATTCAGAAGCACTTGATTTTGCCAAAGAGCTATTTTACTTAATCGAAAAATACAGTTTTGACGAACAACACGGCGGCTATTTTGAAGCATTTAGTAAAGATTGGATATTGTTAGAAGACTTGCGTTTAAGCGAAAAAGACCGCAACGACCCCAAAACGATGAACACTCATCTCCACGTTTTGGAGGCATATACAACACTTTTTGAGGTTTGGAAAGATGCAAAATTAGAAAAACAAATTCGGAATTTATTGACCGTTTTTTCTGATAAAATTATCAATCCTGAAAATAATCACATGAGATTATTTTTTGATAAAAACTGGCTTTCCACCTCACAAGGCATATCTTTTGGGCATGATATTGAAGCCGCTTGGCTTTTGCAAGAAGCCTCCGAAGCTATTCAGGATGAAGAATTAATTACAAAATTTAAAGATATTGCCGTGAAAATGGCAGATTCCTCAGCCGAAGGTTTGCAAGCGGACGGTAGTATGATTCACGAATTTGACCCAAATACCAATCATCAAGACACCCACCGAGAATGGTGGGTGGAAGCCGAGGGAATGGTAGGATTTATGAACGCTTTTCAAATTACAAAAAATCAAAAATACCTTTCTATCATTCAAGGGCTTTGGGATTTTACGAAAAAATATTTGAAAGATTCTCAAAAAGGCGAATGGATTTGGGGAGTTTACGAAGATTACTCCCCCATGGAAAATGAAGACAAAGTAGGTTTTTGGAAATGCCCCTATCACAACGCAAGGGCGTGTATGGAGGTTTTGAAACGGATTGATAATTAATCAGTATGTAAATTTTGATTAGGATTGATTTTATCTCGAACGAATCCTGATTCCCATTTGAAAACCTAACCAAAGATTAGTAGTTGCCGAAGAAGAAAAGCTTGGGTAATTTGGTATTTTGTTGAAGGGTTTTACTTGCCACGAGGCTAAATTATAGTCGCTAATTTCCATATATTTCAGCGAAGGACCGAAGGTAACTGCTACATTTCGAGCAATTTGCTTCTCGAAACTAATATCAAATTTCAACAGAGAAGCCAAATTTGGGCTAAAATCATCGTATTCTATCAAAATATTGGTAGTAAAATCTGTATTCATCATCCATGAATTACCCAATTCATAGGCTCGCCCGATGCCATAACCAATGCCAAAAATTTCTTGAGTTCTGGTAAAATTGTAATGTAATACCAAAATATTATAGAATTTGCGAACGCCCGTTTTGAAACTAAAACTACCCGTCAAATTTTCATCCACCGTTAGTTCCAAACGCTTATAACCATTGCCGCTACCCACAAAACTCAGAAAACCAATAGGTGTGGTTTCCGTAGAATCTGCAATATTGATAAAGCCAATTTGCTTGCCACCCTGCACAACTTTATGAGCAAAATTTAAAGGAGCAATTTGCCAACCACTTGATTCTTTAATGGTTGTGTTGAAAATTCCACTCAATTGAATACCTTTTTCTAAATTTCCCGCTACGTTAAACGCTCCTGCTATCTGTCCACCCAGAACTGTTCCGCCCGCAATATTTCCGATTCCTGCCAATTGAAGCCCTTCCACATCTCTACGAACCCCGTTTACCAAAGCACCCACTTCCAATTTACGGATTCCACCCGCATAACCCATCAATAAATTGACAGAATAATCGTTTTTGATACTTCCCGAAAGCAAACGATTTGTTCCTAAAAATGGTAAAATAGAAATTTGAAATTCACGACTCAAAGAATCCGTAACATTTTGAGCATTAATACGTTGTGAGCGTGGCACAAAAATTTTACCTACTTTTTTCTTAAATTTATCAAACGAGTTTTCATATAAGGTTGAGTCTGTTATGGATGAACTTGGGAAAAGAATCTCATCGGTAATATCAGGTAAATGAGGTTCATTAATAACTATTTCTTTTTGAAAAATAGGTTTTAGATTCCTTACCGAATCCATCTTTTCTATGGAATTATCTTCAAAAGGCACTGCTAAATCATGCTCTTTTGGTAAAGGAGTCAAACCAATATTTTGATAGGTATTTTTATCATATTTCATTAAAATCTCCTCCTGAAAATAGTCAGATTTTGAGATGATTAATTTTGTGGGTAATTGATTGGTAGTCAGTTTAATACGATAAAATCCATACTGATTGGTCACTGCAGATGTTAAACTTTTTCTATCATAAATACTCACTTTATCCAAAGGTTTATCCGTCTGAAAATCAAATACATAACCACTAAGTATTAGGCTTTTAGCCTTTTCGTATTCTGCTTTTTGAAGAATGATATAATTTTTGCTGACTTTAAAATTGATGAATCCCTTAAAAATTTGGTTCAAAACCTCACGCACGGGTTTATTCATCACCCAAATATTAATTCGAGTATTTCCATCCAAAATATCAGAATTGTAAGAAAATGAAAAACTGCCTTGTTTTGCCATCAGTTCCAATACATTTGAAACCTTTTCATTATTAACTTTCAGTGAGATTGGACGCTCAAGAAGGGGAGTTTGAGCAAAAGAAAATGGGATAATGAATAGTAATAATAGGACGTAGAAATATTTTGGAGGAAAAAATGACATTAGGTTATTTTAGAGCTTATAGAGTATAAATCATGGTAAATCAAGTAATTATTATTGAATTAATACCAAATATTCAAACGAATAAGGTTTACTATTAATTGTAATTTGTTTACTGAACCCCACATCCTTCTCCACTCAACAAAATTAAATCCTTCTGCATATCTACTTTCAAATTAAAAGTTTCGGCAATAACGTTGATAATATTTTCTAATTCTTCCTCTTGAAACGAAGCCGTTAATTTACAATTTTTGATTTTATCATTGCTAAAAGTAATCTTCTTGCCAAAGGTTTGATTAAGTTTATTAACTACTTCGCCGAGTGAAGTTTTCTCAAATTCAAAAGATAACTTTTTAACTTCACCTAAACCTTTTTGTTCTTCTACTTCCGATTTTATAATCGTGCCTGAATTGGCTAAAAGTTCACCTTTTTGCCCTTTTTCTAAGATTACTTCAACGCTTTTTTTAGAGAAACGAACTCTTCCAGTTTTTACAACTACCTGAACCTGAGCATTATAGGCTCTTACATTAAAAGACGTACCCAATACTCGTATATCCGTGCCTTGCGTATGGATAATAAACGGATGGGCAGCATCGTGATGTACTTCAAAGAAGGCTTCTCCTTCTAAATTTATTTCACGAGTATTTCCTTCAAACTTAGCAGGATAAGTGATGGAAGAGTTCTGTTTTAGTGAAATTTTAGTGCCATCCGAAAGGATTTTTTCCGTAGGAGCATTACCCGTTTTGAAAGATAGTACATCATTTTGGGGAATGATAAACTGTTTGGCTGCCACAAACCAAAGACCAAAAAGCAGGACTAAAACCGCCGCAATTTTCAAGAAGTTACTAAGCCAATTGAGTTTAATTACAGGTTTAATATCTTGATTATTAATGTGTTCAGTGCTAATGTTTTTGTGGATACTCATTTTTGCCCAAGCGGCATCTACATCAACCACTTTCTGATTTTTGAGCGATGCAACACCCTCAAAAATCAATTTAGAATGCTCAAAACTCTTCTGATTTTCCCCAGACACACCAATCCACTCGCCAATAACATCGGCTTCATGGGTATCAGTCTCATCGGCAAGATATTTTGCCAATAAGTCGTCTATGGTTTGGTCTTGATTCATAATTTAATTCCTAATAAAATTAACAGTATAACAGGCAGATAATCAGCCAGTTCTGTTCTCATAATTCTGAGGGCTTTCCCTATTTGGTTTTCTATGGTTTTGATAGAAAGCCCTAATTTATCGGCTATTTCTTGGTATTTTAATTCTTCAAAACGGCTCATTTTAAAAATCAGTCGACATTGTTCTGGCAATTTTTCGAGTGCCTCCGAAATTCTACTTTCCAACTCTGTTTTGTCCATCATCTCAGTTGCCGAATCATGATTTTCTTCGTAATAATTACCCACATATTGCTTGTGAACTTCCTGAATTTTAAGGTGTTTCAAACGATTCAAGCAAGTATTATGAACGGCTCTGTATAAATATGATTTTAAAGAAACATTAATTTCAATGATTTCCCGTTGTTCCCAAAACTTTAAAAAAATACTCTGAACCACTTCCTCAGCATCGTCCAAATCTTTCAAAATTCCACAAGCATAATTGCACAGCGATTGATAGTGTTTTCTGAAAACTGTTTCAAAAACACGTTCATTTCCCTGTCGGATAGCCAATAAAATATCAGAGTCTAAGTTTTGTATCATGTAAAGAGGTGGGGGCTTTTGCCTTTCTCCACAAAAATACAATTCCATTCGGATATTTCATCTTTAAGACAACTGAATTTAATTGTACCCCTACTTTATTCAACAAAAGCTCCTCAAAGTATTGATTTTGAGGAGCTTTTTCATGGTTCAAATATTTCATTATTTGCTCGAAATCTTCTTTTTCAAACGCTCAATTTCTTTCTGTTGTGCTATCACATAAAGTGTTAATTCTTCCACTTTTTCTAATAATTTAGATACCATCACATCCACTGCAACTCCTTTTTCTACCACTTCCAAGGCTGAGGGAATATTAGGTAAATGTTTATTTTTTACAATAAATTCCTCTATTTTTTTTAGTGATAATAATGGATAATTCTCTTCAAAAACACGGTCAGACCACTGATTTTTGGATGAATACTTGATTTTGAAATGACTCAAAACGGGAATCCCTTCTCCATCTGTTGTTAAGAAATTTTCGTTGTTAATGTTCATCAAATTTTGATTTGTCGAAGCTACAAAATTGATATTTCCTTTCAAACGGAAAGCCCCACGAACATCTAAGCGTGCCTGCGGGTAGGCGGTGCCAATACCCACTTTTACAAGAGTGCTATCTCCCAAAACCAAAGCGTCATCTACTGCAACTTTGGCATTATAGCCAATGGCGGAAGCCCTTTGAAGGGTATTTTGATTTGTCCCTACACCACCTGCATACCTACCAAAATAAGAAGCAGTTTGAGCTAAAAGCCCTTGACTTCCGAAAGAAACTAAAAGTAAAAAAGTAAAAATAAGTTTTTTCATTTTATGGTTATTTAGATATTAACTATTCGGTTTTTCTGATGGATTGAAATTGAAAAAAAAGTATATAAAGAATTAAGATAAATCCCGACGTTATCGGAAACCAGTTTGGGTATTTTGTATAAAAACTTTTCTTGTTTACACAAAGCACTTCTTGGGTACTGATATTGTGAGTAAACCAAGGTATTTCGCCGTAAACTCTACCGAAAGGGTCAATAAAACAAGAGATTCCACCATTAGAACATCGGGCAATGGTTCTACGATTTTCGATGGCTCGCATTCTGGTAAAACTTCTTAATTGTTTTGCTCCTGGAGTTTTACCAAACCACGAATCGTTGTTCATCAAGGTAATAAACTCGGCATCTTCATTGACTAATTCTGCCATCTTGTGTGGGTACATTTGTTCCCAACAAATGGTTAATGCTACTTTAAATTTTTCGCCTTTGAAATTAGTATAATCAAAAGTATAAGGCTCTTCTCCTCTTTGCATGGCACTACCTCTTGGGGTTGGGCTTTCTTCAAAATATGGTATCAGTTCCACAAATGGCAGTCCATATTGTTTTTGATAGACTTTTACATCGTTTGATTTCAATTTTAAAGAATCCCAAAACATGGCTAATTGTGGGGTAAAAACCAAAGCATTATTTCTGAAAATGTGCTTTTTTGATGTGTTAGGATATTCGACAAAACCAATCGCTACTGATGTTTGCCAATTCAAAATGGCTTTTTTCGTAAAATTGAAAAGAGCGGTATCTTGAAAAAGTGGTACTGGAATTGCCGCCTCGGGCAAAACTATCAAATCGGGTTGGGCAGTTCTTACGGCTGAATTTGACAGCGAAATAATCTGGTCAAAAGTTTTTTGTGCTAACAAACTATCCTCTGAATAACTATCCAAATTGGTCTGAATGATACTCACTTTTGAAGTTCTATTTTCAGAACCGATAACTCCTTTTGGGTTAATTTTCATTACCCAAAAACTATACATCAAAGGTGAAATCAGCCAAACGAATGAATATATGCTGTATCTGATAGTTTTTTTACTGATAACAAATACAATCAAACCGTTCATCATCATTACCCAAAAACCCACGCCCCACATTCCAAAAATATCCGCAAACTGAATAAGCCATGTGTTATTGGCTTGTGTGTAAGGGAGTAGATATACTTGTAATCCATGTGGTGTGATGTTGGCAAGGTAATCCGTCAATGTCCAAGCGAATGGTAAGATGAGCAGAGATTTCTCCCATCCGAACCTTTTTTGTACAAAATAAAATACTACAAGTGGCAATAAAATAAAGGGCAATTGTGAAAACACGCAAACCAATAATGCTTGAAAACTATAATAATTTACCCACCAAACATCTATAAAAAGAGCAATAGTTATTAACAAACAGGCTTGCAATAAATAGATTTTGAAGGATTTTATTTCCTTATTTGCCAACAAAAAAGGTACAAAAGCAAACCATGCCAAAATACCCGTTGGAACAGAATCATAGCTCGGATAAGACAATCCTAATAGAATGGCACTCAGTAACCAATGAAGGTTTTTCATAAATTCTTTTTAAATTTTATTTCACAAAATTAGAATTGGAGATTTTGTAAAATACACCTCTGAGGGGGTAATTTTGAGTTCTATTTCACCTTCCATTTATCACTTTAATAAACCAAAATCCATCTAAAATTGCCTGTGGCAGTGCTACTACTATTATTTTTTACAATAAAACCTGTTGTATTGGCATCAATTGGGTACGAGGTATAAGTACAGTTTTCCGTGTTACCCGTAGCACTATTTTGTTGAATGCTCATCATTACAACGGGGTTATAGCCGAGGTTATGTAGCCATGTAATATTCGCAGAACCATAAGCCGAAATTGCAATGGAAGTAGTATAATAACTTTGACGCACGCTACCATTTACTACCAATGGACTACTTAAACCTGAACTCATACCTCCTGTTGGAGGTGTTAAGTTTTGCCCACCAACAATTACACTACCACCTCCCTGATTGAGAATTAAATCGCTCCAAGAAGTTAAGGTGTTATTATGTCCGCCAATGGTAGCTTTTCCTAACAAATTCCCAGATACGACTCTATCACCAGCAGTGCCACCTGCATTTACGGCAATCCAATCGGTCGTGCCAGAGCCAGGATTTGTGGTACTTACTGTTAATCCGTTGGCACCAGTAACCTGGGTGCCACCTGATAGGGCTGAACTACTATTCGATAATGATTTCCAAGCTGTTCCATCATAAAAGTAAAATCCAGGATTATCATCAATTTGATAGACTAAAAGCCCTTTTGCGGGCAACTGCGGACGTTTCGCTTTCGCAATACGTGGAATTAAGATACCCAAAGAATCACTTTTTACATCCAGAATTGCCGAAGGATGGGCAGTAGTATTGTCATTGTTAATAGTAATCCCTTTGCTATCATTATTTAGTTTAACATCACTACCTTCTGATAACAAAGCAGTCTGAACCACTTTTCGGTACTGAAAATTACTTAACGTTGCCGTACCGTTTGGAGCCGAAACCTGAGCGTTGAAAAATGCTCCTTCCTTAGTCATAAAACTTACTTGATTAGTAGTGGAAATCAGCGTGTAGGCAGTTGCTTCGTTGGGGCGAGTATATTTTTGAATGGTGATACTGATCCTCAAACAGTTAAAAGTACCATCGGGTGTTGAGATTGTTCCATAGGCATCTACTGTTTTAGTTTCAATGTATTTGGTAAGTGTAAGGTTCGTAATATAATCTTCCTCTTCAATGGTTGATACGAAACTATCCCCCAAATCTAAGGGTACATCCGAAAATTCGTAATTGGGTTCATCAAAAGTATCATCATCTCCAACTTCCAAATCATAACTTGTGCCAATATGATCAATTGCACTACTATTCATATCATAATGGTCATAGACTTTCATGGGATTGTTATTGTTATCAAAAAAATAACTCCGCATTACTTTGTTTGCTCCCGCAATTTGCAGGGCTGTTGGAATACTACTGGGTACGATGAAATCACTCCTGCCAGCTCCCGAAAAATAGGTCATTAAGTTGGCGGGTAAAGTCCACGTTTGCGGTGATGTACTATTCGCTGTGCCAATATTGATACTGAACGAAGCATTATTAGATTCGTATAACAACCAAGAATTACCTGGGGCAGAAATTGTATTAAAATCTGCAAGATTAACCGAAATAGCAGAAGCCATTCTTGCCGCAGATGGTTGTGTTATATTCTTCAAATTCAATGCACTTACATCGAATGTTTGTAGTCTTTTTGATTGATACAAAGTTTCTTTCGCTGCCATACGTCCCTGATTAGTATTAGGGTCACAATCGCCACAAACGCTAACACGCCCAGCAAATGAAATAAAGGTTTGCACTAAAATTAGAAAAACCAAAGTGATTGTTTTTCGATAATGAATCTTTAATCGTAAAAGCATAACTATCTGATGATTATTTGTTGATGACAAATTACTTACAAGTAATATATTTACTAAATTCATCCTTAAACCATTTTTTATTGGCGGTAGCTTTGGCAATATCCGCCACGCAAACAGTTTTTACTGGATTTACGGTACAGTCAAATTCATCTAAAACTACATTTTTACTTACATCTAAGGTTGCTAATTTACTAAAAGAGCAATCTAAATAGGTTAAACTTGTATTTTTTGTTACATCCAAAGCCGTAATCAAAGAAAAAGCACAATCTAAACCTGCGAGTTTTGAATTTTTACTAACGTCTAAAACACTCAGTGAATTTTGAGAACAATCCAAATATGTTAAAGCCAAATTTTTACTCACATCCAAAACTGTAAACTTGCTATTTGAACAATCCAACTCGATTAATGCCAAATTTTTACTGACATCCAAAATCTTAATTGGCGTATATGAACAATCCAAATACGTCAATTTTTCATTTTTACTAATGTCTATGGCAGTAAGACTATTATTATCTGAACAGTCGAGATACGTTAAATTGACATTCTTACTAAAATCTATGGTGGTTAGTGAATTATGATAAGCATCTAAATAAGTTAAATTAATATTCTTGCTCAAATCTAAGGCAGTCAGATAATTGTGGTCACAATCCAAATAGGTCAAATTCGTGTTTTTGCTTAAATCTAAAGCTGTAATTGAATTAAAATCGCAATCCAATTTTGTTAATTCCGTAAAAATTTCTATCCCCGCAAGGCTTTTTACGCTACCCGAAGGCAAAATTATTTCCTTTATTCCTTTGGCGTCATCCACGTCCATTCTTCCATTGACCAAACCATCTTTATCTATTTTTTGAGTAACTAAGTATTTCTCAAAATTGGCATCTGAGAGATTTTGATAAATTGGAAATTTGGTTTTTGCCGTAAAGGTGGCTTCGACAGTCAGTCCTTTAGAATCTCTGGCAATGACTTTTCCGTCTTTACTGGTATTAAAATCCAAGGTGGTAATGGTAAAAGTTGTATCTGTTTTAGCCTTGCTCAAAGTATCTTTCAATACTACGGAATAGGTTACTACGTCGCCGTCAGGGTCTTGGGCTTTTGTCCAATTCAAAACAATGGTTTTGCCATCACTTTGCAGGGTCTGTTTAACCGTAAAAGGGTATGGTGGACGGTTTGCTACGGGCGTTTCCTGGGGTGTACAGGCGTATATAAAGGAAATGGCTATTAAAAAGATAAGTATTTTTTTCATGGTTTTGGTTTGGTAAAATTTATTATTCAACAATAACTTTCACAGTATTCACCTTATTTTCACTTTGTGAAATAATCAGATAAAAGCCTGTCACAAGTTTTTGAGCGGGTTTAATGGAAACCGTTTGAGTGTCTATTTTCTTTTGATTAATCGCAACACTGTGTCCAGTTATTGAGTACAATGAAATGGTAGTATCATCAATATCTCCCAAAGATTTTACATAAAATTCTTGTCCAGCCGTAGGATTCGGAAATACCATTAATTGCCCTTCATTTACTTCTGAATATACGGTTGAGGTAGCTAATTCTGCTCCAATACGTCCGCCTTTTGGAGTAGTCAGCACATTGATAGAATCAACTTCGCTCAACGAACCCGTGGTGGTATTTGATGGTTTTATTCGATAATAATACTTCTGATTTGCCACCACATTTTTATCAACAAAAACCGTATCATTCGGCTCAACACCGCCAATGGCGTAAAATGGCTCAGTTTTCGACTTGGCTCTCTCGACAAAAAAACCTGTTTCATTCGTAGATTTATCAGACCAAACAATTTTTACGCCTAATGAATCGGCAGTTGGTTTTTTCAAAACGGGAGCTTTAACATCAGTCGGTTGCCAAGCATTTG
Organism: Cytophagales bacterium; assembly: GCA_031423975.1. GTDB lineage: Bacteria > Bacteroidota > Bacteroidia > Cytophagales > Spirosomataceae > Arcicella. The sequence continues at coordinate 21,784 of JANPGQ010000085.1, forward strand.
CTCCATTAACAACATATTTATTTTTAGGATTAAGTCTTCCCTTCAAAGCAACTCCGCCCATAACTTCCAATTGTTGGGGCGTAAAAATAAAAGTACCGCACTGGAAATATGCCATAATATTATTCATCTGAGGAGTATATACGTCATCATTAATATCTCCAGTTTTTGTGGCGGGAACGTCATAAGTACAGCCTTTAAAAAAACTTTTGATACGGTCATAAGGGTCGGCGGGGGTATCACAAATCAAATCGCCATTGATGGCACAATTGGCTGATTTTCGATTGTGTTTCGTCTCTTTTTTGTTTCGAGTAACAAACTCACGATTGGTCGGTTCGGTATCTGCACTACTATCAAAAGTATGGGCTAATTGTAGATAATGCCCCATTTCGTGCGGAAGCGTAATATTGTCATTACTTTGTCCATTCACCATAAAAACATGGTTTGAGTAAAAGGCAGTATCGGGAAAGTAAGCGTAACCACCCACATCAGTGCCGTGTCCGCCCGTTTTTACGCCATTACAAAAATAAACATTGATGGCATTTCTGACACCGTATTTGCCCGTTATCCGTTGTTCATCGGTTATCCCCAAGGCATTTTTTTTACCCGCATCGTAATTGTAAAGCGTTGAGTCATCAATATAATTGGGACTTGTACCAGCCAAATAAAATTGAATCCCATTGCCAGCATCCCGAAAATGTTTGTTGGTAATGGCTAATCCATTATTCAAAGCTGATTGTGAAAGCGACTCGCCATCATTACGTACCAAATGGGCTCGGATAGGTAAATACGTAATTCCGGAATCGAGATTTGTGGTAGCAGCTTTTCTTGCCGAAGATACAGGTCGAGTTTTTTCGTAAGCCTCTCTTTGCAGAAAAATGTCTTGTCGTTGGGCGGGAGTCATTGATTTTTGACCGCATGGTAGCTGTCCATAACTTGACATGGAGGTAATTTGGAATATCAAAATAAATAAATGAGGTAAGTTTGTTTTCATGTGAATTAGATTTTACAGTTTTACTTTAAAGTTATCATTTTTTCTAAAACAAAATTAAAAATTTGATTTACATCAAAAAATAGGTGCTACCACTCATTTTTGAACAAGAACATTTATATTATCGAAAACTTTAATACTTTTGGGCGAAAGAAACACTATTCAATGCTAAACAAATTTTTAAGTTTGCTATGTTGCCTAATCCCTTTTTGTATGAATGGGCAGGTAATTAATATTGATAAAAATACAGAGAAGATTGATTTACAGAACATTGCCGTAGTCTATAAAGATGCTAAACACATACTAACTGTCAATCAATTTTTAGCCTCTGATTCGTTTGTTTTTAAACCAATTGCACACCTCAATACTGGTATTTCTTATACTGATTATTGGGTAAAGTTTAGCTTAAAAAACACTTCATCAGACAATATTGAGCTGTTTTTAGCTTTTGAAAGTATCGTAAATGACACTTTGTTTTTATACAAAGTGAAAAATAATAAGGTTGTTGAAACGAAAATTTTGGGTGAATATCTACCTTTTATCAACAGACAAATAAAGCACCAAACGCCAATTTTTGAAATCAATATTTTACCTAATGAACAAGCTCAATATTACCTAAAAACAACTGGTAACGGACAACCTATGAACCTAACGGCATCCTTGTTAAATGCTCAGGGTTTTCATAATTGGGATGTACAAAAAATGTTTTTTCTGGGGGTTATTTACGGTATTATGTTCCTGATTTTATTGTTAAATATTTCATTTTTCTTGATTACTAAAGAAAATATTTACCTTATCTTTTCTGGACAATTAGCCTTTTCGGCCTTATGTATTGCCTATTTTGATGGTTTTATTTATCAATATATTTTTCCAAATAATGGCTATTGGAGTAATGAAACGATTGCGGTTGCGATGTGCCTCACTTTTATATTTAATAATCGTTTTACGTCCGTTTTTTTTAATTTGAAAACTTTAGCTCCTTGGGCTTTCCAAACGTTTCGTTATATTACCTTTTTGATTTATTTGATATTGGCTTTTTCATTTGTACATCCTGTAGGCTTCAATACCTTCATTGTGTCTATGACAGCCACTACTTCCATAGTTGCTTTGTTACTTTTTGTATCAATTCTCGCAGCCAAAAGGCGTGGTTTTGCTTCCTATATTTTTGGTTTAGTAGCAACTACCTGTTTGATTGTCTTTGGCTCTGTTTTTCAGTTATTCCTTATCGGTTTAGTACCAGGAATATTCTTTACACATTACGCAATGCACTTGGCCGTGGTTACACAATCAGTATTTTTGGCATTGGCAGTTAATGATAAATTCAGACAAATTCGAGAAGAAAATAATTTATTTCAAGTTCAATTAGTAGAAGCAATGAACCAGTATTCTCAGAATCTCATCAACAATATTGAGGGTGAAAGACAGCGTTTGGCTTCTGAGATTCATGATGGTTTGGGGCAACATTTATTGGTAATTCGGAATACGATTTTAATGACGCAAAAAAAGAAAATAAGTACCCTTAAACATGAAGAAACCTTAGAGCATTTATTGGATATAACTACCGATGCGCTGGAAGACACCCGTGCGATGTCGCATAATCTGCGTCCTCCAATTTTAAATACAATGGGACTGACCGTGGCAATTCAGTCGTTAGTTGAAAAAATGAAAGAATCGTCTTCTATGAAAATTAATTTGGACATGATAGAATCCATTGACGGCTCAGTTCAAAAAGAATTAGAAATCAATATTTATAGAATTTTGCAAGAAAGTTTCAATAATGCCTTCAAACACGCCTCGGCAACTAAAATTACTATAAAAATCAAGAAAATAGCACAGGAGTTATGGATAGTGTTTGAAGATAATGGGAAAGGATTCAATCCAAACACCGCACAATTTGGGCAAGGAATTGTGGGAATAAAAGAAAGGGTTTCGTTGATGAAAGGAACAATTTTGATTGAATCAGAAGTTAAAAAAGGAACTAAAATTGCCATCAGGATTCCAACTAAAATTTAGTAAAATAATACACATAATTCTCCTTTTGGGGTTTAGGGACTATGAAAACTATCAAAATAATCACCGCTGACGACCATCCTCTGTTTTTGAAAGGACTAAGAGATACGCTTGCAGAAGAGTTTGATTTGGAAGTAGTTGACTTGGCAAATAACGGACAACAAGCCCTCGAAAAAATAGAAAAATGGCAGCCAGATGTAGCAACATTGGACTTGGATATGCCCATTTTGAACGGAATAGAAGTGGCAAAAATAGTTTTGAAAACTTATCCTAATATCAAAATAATTCTCTTGAGTATGCACAAGGATGCAGATATTATCAGGGCGGCAATGGCATTGGGAATCCATGGCTACGTTTTCAAAGATGATGCGGTAAATGATTTGGTGAGTGCTGTCAGAACGGTATATGGAGGAGGAAACTATATATCGGTTGATAATACCAAGAAATCCTTTTTTTTGAATGACTGCAATGAATTAATTGGAGATTTAACTAAAATGGAGAAACTGATTCTAAGAGAAATCGCCAATCAAAAAACAACTAAACAAATTGCCGATGCAAATTTTATCAGTACCAAAACCGTAGAAAATCACCGTGCAAATATCTGTAAAAAACTCAATTTGCACGGTAATAATAGTTTGCTAAAATTTGCAATAAAGGTTAGTGAAACATTGAAAGTAGTCTAATATTGAATGCTCAAATTTTGTTTTCTACTTCATCTTCAAATGCAAACTAATAATATCTGCCACCATGCCCGTTGTGCGGGTATAATGCCCGTAACGGATTTCGGCACTGGCAAAATGTTTCATCCCTAAAACCCCATTGACGGGTGCATATCTGAAACCTGAACCAACAAAAGTGGTATTCATGCCCGAAATATCGTAGTCGCTGGTATAATAAGTATCTGCTAAAGCGTGTTGTCCTTTGGGAGCAAAATATCGAACGGCTTTCTGACTACTAAAACGATAAAAGGGCGTTACCGAGACGAATGGCGTAATTTTATACGAACCTTCTAAGTTAATGGTATGAGCTGTCATGCCCCAATCATCCATGTAATATCGGTAAAATGTTCTGAGAACAGCATTATCTCCAAAGAAATAATTAGCTCTAAGTCCGATGGGTAATTTCAAACGATTGCCTGGCAGTTTCTCAATAGTTTCTGAATTATCGGCAAAATAAACCCGATGAAAAGATGTACTCAAAAAACCTTCTTGATACGATGGGTCGGCTATCAGCATCAATTGCAAACGCTCATTGATAACCTGCGAAAGCGATAAAGTTAAACCGTAGGAATTTCGGGGTTTGGTTTCTTGAGCACCCTTAACAGATGCCGTATTCGTTCGTAGTTCTATGGGTAAAATAATGGTTGCTTTATCCAAAAATGCACTCGCCTTGATACTAAATTCACGATTATTATCTCTTGAAGCCTTTGCCCAACTTGCTGTAAATCCATGAGACCGATAATCGTATTCAGTTGAAAATGAGTAAGATAAGCCCTTAGTAACACGACTTTTAGGGTCTTTCATACTCCAAGCAATGGTTGGATAAATATGAATATCAGAAGCCGAAGCTCCTGTACGAGACGGGTCTATATTATCGGAAGATGCGGAGGTGTAATAGTCAATATTAAAGTCCAAAGTGAAGGTGTGCTGACGATTTTTGAAGTCATATTTTGACATTTTCAAGTCAAAATTATTGGCATAATCGCTCAATTTTTCTGTACCTATACCACCCGTAACGGCAGAATTATTCCCTTCTTGATGGTAATAACTGGATACAAAATTGATTTCGTCAACTTTCAATTTCCTTTTTTCGTAAGCCTCTTCTTCTGTAGTTCCCTGTGCGGTACTTCGAAATAGCATACTTACTAATAAACCAGCGGTTATGATTATTTTTTTCATGTTTATAAATTAATTGCATCCACAACCTCCACTACTTTTGCCACCATTTGCTCCTGTTGCTCCCTCACGATATAGATAGAAACTGGTTTCAAATTTCTCCGCTTTGCGGGTTGATAATTCCATTTCAGAATCATTTATTCGGCTTTTTTGATATTCTTTTACACTCCTGCATGAGGCAAAAAGGCTCAGACAGAGGGTGAAAATGAAGATATTTTTTAGTGATTTTTTCATTTTACCTTTATATTTTTACTTGTAAAAACCTTATCAAAATCATCCACAATGATACAGGCAATGCCTTTCATTTGGTTGATTAAATCTAAACCTACTCGCACGCCCATCACCGTTACAGGAGTAGCAAGGGCATCGGCAATTTCTGCATTGGGGGCAATGATGGTTACACTTTTGATACCTGTTACGGGCAAACCAGTTTTGGGATTTATCGTGTGTGAATATCGTTTACCACCAATCATGATAAATTTTTCGTAATTTCCAGAAGTCGCAATTGCCATGTTGCTAATATTGAGATACGAAAAAGACTGATTTTTGTGGTTCGGGTCGGCAATTCCGATAGTCCAAGGCTTGCCATTAGGTTGGTTTCCCCAAGTCGTCAGGTCGCCCGAAGCATTTACGATTCCATTTTCTACCCCTGCATTGAACATCAACCGTTTTGCCATTTCGGCAGCGTATCCTTTGCCAATTCCACCAAAGCCAACTCTCATTCCTTTTTCCTGCAAAAATACCGTTGAATCATTTTGATTAAGTATAACTTTCTGATAATCAATCAATTTGACCATCTTCTTGGCAGTTGCAGTATCGGGCAAAGCGGTCATATTTGTATCAAAATTCCAGAGGCTTTTATCAATTGAACCGTAAGTAATATCAAAAGCTCCTTGTGTGAGAGAGGATATTCTAAGCGAACGTTGGATTAAATCAAAGACTTCCTTATCTACCTGAACGGGTTGAATACCAGCATTTTCGTTGATAAGATTGGTCTGACTATCGGGGCTGAAAGTGGTCAATAATCGTTCAATCCTGATAATTTCTTGAATAGCAGATTCTATAATTTCATTTGCCCAAGCCTCATTTTCACTGACAATATTCAGTTCAAAACGATTTCCCATCAATTTCTGGACTTTGGAATGGAGCATATTTCAATGAATAATTGATAATGAACAGTTGATAGTTTTGGTATTTTCTCTATCCTACCTATGTGGTTAATTAATTACTTATGAACAATCTTTCCAATCTCCATTTCCATGGTAGCAATACTCATCGAAGGCGAATATCCATCCCATGTTTTCACCACTTTTCCATCGGCATTTATCAAAATCGTCAATGGAAACTTACCTTCGTTATTATATTTTTCAGCAAGGGCTTCGTTTTGTTTAGTTTGTTCGGGCGAAAGTTTATTTTTCTTATTTCTTGGAAAATCTGCCCTGACCAATACCAATTTATCTTCGGCATATTTCAGAAATTCTTCCGAATCCAACACGTCTTTTTTGAGTTTCATACAAGGCCCACACCAATCTGAACCGGAAAAATTCAGGAGAATATATTTATTTTTTACACTTGCTTCGGTTTTTGCTTTGCTGAAATCAGTTGTCCATTCTGTGGTTGATAAAGAGAATGCTAAGAAGAATATTATAATAAGAAGTTTCATGGAAGATATTGAGTAAAGAGCGAGTCATATTGCTTAATCGCTTGATAATGAAATTATTATCGGTTAATTGTCTAACCTTTTAAATTGATTGCCGACAGCTAATTGCCGACAGCCATCTAATAAACCACTACTGTTTTGCCATCAGTAGCTACATTATAAGTTGCAATACTTGACCTTGACACTTGATTGGTAGGAACGCCCTTTAAATTGAAAGTAGCTCCATGAGCAGTACAGTAAAATTCTCCCCCACTAAAAATAACCTGACGCTTGGGTTCGTGTCCACACAAATTTGTTACGGCTACGAATGCTCCTGCACTTACTTGAGCAATAACAATGTTGCTGACAATTACATAGCCATTAACATTTTTCAACTTAGAGGTAGAAGTTGCTGAAATGTCCACTTTTGCTAATGGATTCGTGATTTTACTAATGTCGGTAATACCAGTAGCTGGCACAGTGGGCGTAGTAACAGGCGTAGATGTAGGAGGTTCAACCAAAACGCCATCTCCACCAATTCTGGCGGCGGGATAATAAGTATCGCTTTCCTGAACGCATGAAGTAAGTGCTGCCATAAGAGCCGCTCCGGTGAAACCCATTGATTTTAAAAATTCGTAACGAGTCATAGTGATTGCAAGTGTTATTGATTTTAATATAGAATACGTTGAAGTTAGGAAAATTATTGCTTTGGTAAAAGGAGATTTATAATTGAAAAGGTACTTTTGAGTCGGATAAGCCCTAAATACAGAATGTCAGGGGTTTAGCCTGACATTCGTTTAATTTGTATAAACCCTTACTTCCCAGCCACCACATCCTTAATATCGCTCATCAATTTCTTCGCTAAATTGTCGGCTTTGGTCATATAGTCCGACTCTGAATATATCCTGATGATGGGTTCGGTATTGGATTTGCGAAGGTGTACCCACTCTTTGTCAAACTCAATTTTCACGCCATCACTACTGTTAATAGGGTTTTTGCTGTATTTTTTCTTGATGCCTTCCAAAACCGCATCCACGTCCACATCGGGGGTTAATTCTATTTTATTTTTAGAAATATAATATTCTGGATACGTTTTTCTTAATCCCGAAATCTTTTTGTTAGATTTCGCTAAGTGCGTGAGAAACAAGGCAATACCCACCAAAGCATCACGTCCATAGTGTAATTCTGGATAAATAATACCTCCGTTACCTTCGCCACCAATAACGGCTTTTGAAGATTTCATTAACGTTACCACGTTCACTTCACCTACTGCCGAAGCGTAATATTTGCCTCCTGCGGCTTCCGTTACATCACGCAAGGCACGGGTTGAAGAAAGATTAGAAACAGTATTCCCTTTTTTGTTTTGCAAAACGTAATCTGCCACCGCCACAAGGGTATATTCTTCGCCAAATGGAGAACCATCTTCACACATAAAACAGAGTCTATCCACGTCAGGGTCCACTACGATGCCCAAATCAAATTTCTCTTTTTCGATTGCCTTCGTAATATCCGTAAGATTCTCTGGCAATGGTTCTGGATTATGAGCAAAATACCCCGTGGGTTCACAGTGCAGTTTAGTGATTTGCGTTACCCCCAAAGCCTCCAACATCAGCGGAACGGCAATACCTCCCGAAGAATTTACGGCATCCACAATAACTTTGAAATTACGATTTCTTATGGCTTCAACATCCACCAAAGGCAATGCCAAAACCATATCCACGTGCTTTTGTAGCCAAGTATCATCGGTAGTATATGAGCCTAATTTCTTGACATCCACAAAATCAAAGTCCTCATTTTCAGCTATTTCAAGCATATCTTCACCGTCTTGCCCAGAGATAAATTCACCCAATGAGTTCAATAATTTAAGGGCATTCCATTGAATTGGATTATGGCTTGCGGTTAGGATAATACCACCCGCTGCATTTTCGGCAGGAACGGCAACTTCAACGGTTGGTGTGGTAGAAAGCCCCAAATCAATGACATCAAAACCGATGCCTTGAAGCGTTCCACAGACCAATTTTGAGACCATATCGCCCGATAAACGAGCATCACGACCCACCACAATTTTAAGAGTCGTAGGTGCTTTACGCTTTAACCAAGTACCGTAAGCAGCAGTAAATTTAACCACATCAAGAGGAGTAAGTGCCTCGCCAGCTTTGCCTCCAATAGTACCTCTGATGCCCGATATAGATTTAATTAGTGTCAATTTTTGTAAGTTTTTAGTTGAATGTCTTTTTTAGTGAATAAATTTCCCCTTATTCACCATGGATTAATACCTTAAAGTTATTGAAAATAACGTGATTATTAGTCAGAAAATTCATTAAATGGATAATTTTCTGATGTTTTGTTATTTAACGGTAAATTGTCGATGAGATTCTACTAAATGGTCATTTTTTATTGAATCGAGCAATTATTTGTCTTGGTAACATGCTAAATAATGCTCTAATTTGAAGATTGAAAGGAATGGATATGTGAAGAAATTAGCTACATTGAAGAAAATACAAATGAATGGAAATTATGATATTTCTAAAAGCGAAATAATACCGAAGTTTGATAGTCTTATTTTGGGGCTTTGGGGGGAGGAGGTGTTTGCTTAAAAATTAGTTGCTTACTTCTGTTGACTTATGTAATCAATCCAACTCAAATTCAAGCATTACACCACGCACTAAAAGTGAATATTGAAAATCATCCATTGTTTTTTCAGTCCAATTTTCATCGTAGCTATCCAAGTCAAGTGAAGAACAATAAAATCTCCTATTACTTTCATTTGCATAAATTTCAACGTAATTAATTCTGAAAAATAGAAATAACCACGATAGAAAAAAAGAGGAAGATTTATCTATTTTCACCTTTTGTATTTCCTCAATTTGATAACTTTTAAAATATCGAAATGGGAAATATGGGTTGATAATTATGAGTTCATTTTTAACCAAAACGGGGGTATTATCCAAATATACCATGACAATGTATGCCATAATAAAATAGCTCAGAATATAAACCCCAAAGGTGAAAAACAGGTGTTCAAAACCTAAAATTAAGAGAGGAAAAGTTATAGATAACATCATGAATAAAAATACTAACCATGATGTTATCGGACTATAAAATATTTCACATTCTTCGAGTAAATATCCTTTTTTCAAAAGTATTTTATCAACATTTTCACTTTTTAATTTTAGAGAAAAACCTGTTGTAAACATCTGATTATTATTAGTTTATAAATCTCCTAAAACCAAGCCGCCTCCATCTCCACCGTAACATTGTCCTCACTCAAAAGCCTCTTCATCAAAGCGTCAATTTTTACTAATTCATATTCATAAAAATACCGAATTGTAAAGATTTTGCCTTGATAAAAATCGAAATCATCGCCCGTTGCTCCTGCCAATAAAGCCTCTTCTGCCTTGATGGCTTGCACCA
>JANPGQ010000086.1:0-4057 GCA_031423975.1 Cytophagales bacterium
CGTTAGCATACACAAATGTTGCTTTCGCTCGTGTGTTTGGTGGGGACACCAACCACGGGGCTAAACCAATTCCATTAATCCCCAATTACCTAATCCATGAAAATTGAATTAGAAAAAATAAGTCCCATCAGTGCTGATACCTCCTTCAATTGGTTGATAAATCCCAAGTTGAATGATTTTTTCATGTGGCATTTTCATCCCGAATTTGAATTAGTTTTCATTGAAGCCGAAGCGGGTACAAGGCACGTGGGTGAACACATTGCTCGTTTTGAAGAAAGTGATTTAGTGTTCATCGGTTCAAATATTCCGCACCTTAATTTTGACTATGGAATCAAGACAGAATATCAAAAAACAGTTTTGCATATTCAGCCCAAATTCTTGGAAAATGCTTTTACAAATACCCCTGAATTAAAGCCAATTCAAAATCTTTTTGAGGCTTCTAAATTTGGAATTAGTTTCGGAAAAGAGACGAAAAATAAGGTTGGAAAACTTTTCAAAAATGCTAATAATTTACCTTATTTTGAACAGTTTTTAGTGGTTCTTCAACTTTTGAAAATCTTAGCCGAAGCCCCAGATATTACACTTTTACATTCAGAAGTACCTAAAAATCAATATAATAGGAGAGAGCAAGAGCGTTTGAAAAAGGTTTACAGTTTTATTGACGAACATTATCAGCGTAAAATAGAAATTCAAGAAATTGCTCTTATAAGTAACCTGAGTGATGCCGCTTTTTGTCGATATTTCAAGAAAATGACGAAACTAACTTTTACAGAATTTTTGAATCATTACCGTATAAATCAAGCAAAACGCCTTTTGATGTTAGATAAAAATGTTTCGGAAACTTGCTTTGAATGTGGCTTCGAAAGTCTCTCTTATTTTAACCGAATTTTTAAAAAGATTACGGGCGAAAATCCTTTGGCATTTAAAAAGAAATTTTGACAATATAAAATCGTAAACAAATGAAAATCAAACTGTTAATATTATTTATTTTTACCGTTTCAACTACTTTTGCCCAAAAGCAAAAGATTTGGGTTGATACCGATATGGGTAATGAAATGGACGATATTTACGCCCTCACTCGCCTATTAGTGGAGGCTGATAAATATGATATTGTAGGGGTGAGTTCTGCCCATTTTATCAATGTCGATTTGATGCTTTATGATAAATGGAATCAATATCCTACCAAAGGAATCAATACCGTAAAAATTAGTCAGGAAGAAAATGAGAAGATTTTGGGAGCTTTTGGGATGTTGAAAATCCCGCATCCGATGGGAGTTGAACGCATTATGGGGCAAGCCTGGGGAAATTATGTACCTCGACCTTCGGAGATGACAAAACAATTAATTGACATTGTAAAAGCATTGCCTGATGGAGAAAAATTAGACATACTTTTTATCGGGGCAGCCACAAATGTTGCCTCAGCTATTGCCTTAGAACCTTCTATGACTACTAAAATAAGGCTTTTTTCAATGGCAGCAAGGTATGATGCGAAGGGAAAAATTTGGGATAAAAGTGAGTTTAACGTGCGTAATGATTTGAATGCCTTTAACTTTTTGATGAATCAGCCCAATCTTGACTGGTACATTATGCCCGCCCAAACTTGCGAAGTTCTGACTTTCGACAGAGACGATACTTATGCCAAATTAGAATCAAAATATCCCGTAGAAAACCTTTTGAAACAACGTTGGGTAGAATCAAATCCAGACGATAAAACTCGTATCATTTGGGATTTAGCCTTAGTAGAAGCTTATCTTTCACCCGATTTAGCAAAAGTGAAATCAGTAAAAACTCCCCTCGAAAACCATAAACATAAAGTGAATGTCTATGTAAAAATTGACAAAAAAGCGATGTTTGAGAGGTTTTGGAATACGTTGCGAGAGTATCGGGGAAAAAAATAAAAGGTGCTAAAACGGGAAAAGCACGATGATATTAACAATTCGGAGATAATTTAACAAAGTAGTAAATATTATTTCAGAATTTAAGTAAAAAAAATAGCAGATTAACAATTTGATAATCAAAACATTACGAGGCGATGGAAAAAAATATTGATTTTTATTCTTAAAAGGTTTGGACAGAAAGGAAAAACGCCCTAATTTTGTATCACGAAAGACGAACAACGCTTCGGTAATCGTTGAAAAAAGCCTTCTTAGCTCAGCTGGTAGAGCAACTGACTTGTAATCAGTAGGTCATTGGTTCGATCCCGATAGAAGGCTCTTGGTTAAAGTACAGAAAATCAAGGAGTTACATTTATTTGTAACTCCTTTTTTTGTGGAGGAAATTTAACGGTTTGCATATAGTTTGCATGAAACGTACTTTTGGCATATCATTTCATATTTTTTTGTTCTAAAAATATTTTCTCTTTTTTCTTGATTTTTTTTACATCTCTTCCTCATACTTCATTTTTCTTTCCCTAAATTTTAAATTATTGTTATTTTTTCAAATCTAATGCTTCATTATTGGCAGTTAGAATTGACAGAAAAATACATTTTTCATTTAAAACGTTAGGGCAAAAATTCTCACTCTTTATTACCATTTCATGATCATTATACTTTCCGTCCATCATTTTAAACGGTTTATCACTCATTATTAAATAAATCCTCTACACTATATTGTAAAAGTTCTTCATGTATTTTTAAATTTATAAATATTATAAATTTAAAAATACATAATCATGCAAATCGAAAAACAAACTCGCATTATTGACTTGACCGTTGAGCAATTGGTTTTGCTCATTTCAGACTCAGTGGTAAGTTCCAGCCCTTCACAATCCAACGAAGATGTGCCGCTTAATGTAGAACAAGCCTGTCATTTTTTAGGCGATATGCCCAAACCAACGCTTTACTTCAAATGCAGCAAAGGTGATATGCCGCACGTCAAGCAAGGGGGACGTTTATATTTCTTCAAAAAATAAATGGTAGGTTGGCTTTGAAACTATACCGTGATTTCCTCAGAAAAGAAAGCCATTGATTTTCTTGACAACTTCAAAGCTAATTTTCAAGCAAAAAAATAAGGCAAAAGTTCCCGCTTTTGCCTTTATCAACGCTATTTCTTCCATCAAGAATGTTGCTATTTCATCTGTGAATTTAGCAATATTCTGTTAAAATCATATATTCCCATGGAAAATTCTGAAATAAATATCGCACAAGTCATTGAAAAATTAGGTTTCGTCCGTATCGGAACAAATTATTATAAAATGGTTGAAAAACCCAATACGGATGGTTCGAAGGAACGGAAACTGATTGCTTGGACAGTCGAGTGCATCAAAGCGGATCATGGAAAAGACTATGTGGCAAAAATACCCAAATTAGACGGATTCTGTCTATTTCCCAATCACTTTAATTTTGAAAAGGTCGTGGGTAATTTTTATAACCTCTACCACGAATTTAACTACATTCCCCAAAAAGGAAAGTTCAATTTAACGCAAAATTTTCTCCGTCATATTTTTGGTGAACAGTATGAACTGGGGTTAGATTATTTCAAATTATTGTTAGAAAAACCTTTACAAAAACTACCCATTTTGTGCTTAGTAAGCAAGCAACGTAACACGGGAAAGACCACTTTTCTGAACTATTTGAAAGCAATTTTTGGGAAAAATATGACCCTGAATACTAATGAAGAATTTAACAGTAATTTCAACGATGATTGGGTTTCCTCCTTGTTGATTGCCATTGACGAAACATTTTTGGAACGCAAACAGGATTCAGAACGAATTAAAAACCTCTCCACCGCCTTGAAATACAAATCAGAAGCCAAAGGTAAAGACCGAAACGAAATTGACTTTTTTGCCAAATTTATCCTTTGTTCTAATAATGAGGATAGTTTTGTGTATGTCGAACCCAACGAAACCCGTTATTGGGTGCGGAAAATTCTTCCCTTTGAACAGGAGAATATTTACTTATTATCCCAACTTAAAAATGAGATTCCACAATTCTTATTTTTCTTGAGGGACCGACCTTTGAGTACGCAAAATGAATCAAGAATGTGGTTTAAACCCACCTTACTTCGGACTACATCATTAATGAAACTCATTAGAAGAAATCGCAATAAAATTGAATTG
>JANPGQ010000087.1:0-15620 GCA_031423975.1 Cytophagales bacterium
CAAAAATTAATGGAAAATCCGATTTTAAAAGGCAAAATTCTCTTGTTTTTTCAATCAGCGGAGGAAACTGGGGCAGGGGCAAGAGGAGCGATTGAATCAGGAATTTTTGACCAATTTTCGATTGATTATGCTTTTGCTTTGCATAATATGCCCAGTTTTCCAATGGGAGCAATTCTCGCCAAAGAACATCTATTTACGCCCTGTGTTGAAAGTGGTATTTTTGAATTAATCGGTAAAACCAGTCATGCCTCAGAACCACAAAAAGGCATAAATCCAGCCTTAGCAATTGCCGAAATAATTAATTATTTTGAGAACCTGATTGATGCTGATAAATCAAGCGAAAGCTATTTCCTCTGCACGCCCATTCACATTGATATGGGAGAAAAGGCTTATGGTACTTCGGCGGACAAAGCGACTGTTGGCTATACTTTCCGAACTTGGGAAAATAACAAATTTGATACTAAGAAAAGGCAAATAGAGTATAATATCGCTCAAATTGCCCATAAACACAACCTTAGTTTAGTATCAAATTGGGTAGAAACTTTTAACGCCAATACCAATCATCCAGAAGCCTATCAACACATCAAAAAGGCAGCATCATTGCTTAATATGGATATAATTGACCTCGAAAAACCATTTGAATTTGGGGAAGATTTTGGATTATTTACCAAAAAATACAAAGGAGCAATGTTCGGAATTGGTTCGGGAATAAATCAACCACCTTTGCACAATGCCGAATTTGATTTCCCCGATGAATTGATTGAAATTGGAAGCTCAATGTTCTATCAATTATCACGTCAGTTATTGAAATTTTAAGTTAAGGAAGACTCTCGTAAAATCACAAATCTAAAAGTCAAACCCTTCAATACCAATAACTTGAAGACTTTTTTCATCTTGAACAAACATTACAATTCGAGTATTTTCTTGGGTTAAATCTTTGGGTAATGCTACTGAAATCGTAGATTTTTCCATAGACTTTACCGTTTGCAAAACCCTTACTACATTAGAGCCAGCTAACTTCAAGCCCGAATTTTCGCCTCTTGGAATGTTTGTCTCTTCTTTTTTAGAGAGAATTGCTACTTGCAATTGACTATGTTGAAAATCTCCTTTCAAGCTATATCCAAAACTCACTCGACTGTTTTGCCATTTAACACCTTCCAATGAAATATCAATTTTAGCTTTCGGATTTAGGTTGCTTTCAAGGGCAGAATTTAACTTTCGGGCATCTGAGCCTACAAATTCCTTTGCTCCGTTTACTACTACTTGGGGTGTATAAACTCCCTGCAAGCCAAATTGCTTGGCATATTCATATTGTTTTTTGGTGAAAAGCGATTGGCTAAATGGGTCTTTCCAACCCAATCTATCCCAATAATCCACGTGATACGAAAGGACAAATAATTGCTTATGATTTTTCTGAGCCTCTTCGTAAGTTTTAGCCAATAATTTATCTGCCGAAGGACAACTACTGCATCCTTGCGAAGTGAATAATTCCAAGACCACAAAATTAGATTCTGCTGATTTTCTATCCATTTTTGAGAAAGAAAATGCCAACAAGCTTGGTAAACTAATGCCAATCAAAAATATGATTGTATATTTGAAAGTTGTCATGATGTTGTTTCTATTTTGTTTAATTTATGGAACAAATTTCTATAAAATTTCACTATAAAATCGTCAGTAAAATGACAAAAAACATATTTTTAACCTTACCAAATGAACAAAGCTCAAATCCAAATCATCTCAAATAGTGTGGGCGTGATGACCCACCAAGCCCAAAGTACCATCAATTTATTAGACGAGGGCGGAACAGTCCCCTTCATTGCTCGCTATCGGAAGGAGGCAACGGGCAGTCTTGACGAAGTACAAATTCTGGACATTAAAGAACTCTGGACTAAGCTAAAAGATGCTGATAAACGCCGTGATGGCATTATTAAGTCTATTGAAGAGCAAGGCAAAATGACCCCTGATTTGTTGAATAAACTCACAAATGCGTATCATTTACAGGAATTAGAAGACCTTTATTTGCCTTATAAACAAAAACGAAAAACTCGTGCTTCCATTGCTATCGAAAAAGGTCTTGAACCTTTGGCTAAGGTACTTTTTGAACAAAAAGAAAGCAATATTCTCCAAAAAGCAACTACATTTTTGAATGATAAAGTTGCCAATGTCGAGGAGGCTTTGCAAGGGGCAAGGGACATTATTGCGGAGTGGGTAAATGAAAATGTGGAAGCCCGCAATGCTATTCGTAAAGTGTTTGAACGTGAGGCAGTTGTGTATGCAAAAGTAAAAAAAGGCAAGACTGAAGAGGGGGCAAAATATCGTGATTATTTTGACTTTAATGAACCCCTAAAACGTGTTCCTTCGCACCGACTTTTGGCAATCAGACGGGGCGAAGAAGAAGGTTTTTTGTCGGTAACTATTTCGCCTGATGAAGATAATTCATTGGGTGCATTAGACCGTATTTTCTTACGTGGATTGCCCGAAGCCAAAAAACAAGTAGAAGAAGCCATCACTGATTCATACAAACGGTTGATGAAACCTTCCATCGAAAACGAATTTGCAGGAATTTCTAAGGAAAAAGCTGATATTGAAGCCATTAAGATTTTTTCTCAAAACCTCAGACAGTTATTATTGGCTTCGCCTTTGGGACAAAAAAAGGTACTTGCCATTGACCCAGGTTATAGAACAGGCTGCAAAACCGTAGTCTTAGATGCCCAAGGAAATTTGTTGGCAGACACTGTAATTTATCCATTCGATAAGCCTTCGGAGGCTCAGGATAAAATTTTAACGTTATCTGAAAAATTTCAAATAGAAGCCGTAGCCATCGGAAATGGTACGGCTGGACGTGAAACCGAGGATTTTGTGAAGAAACTTCCCTTTAAAAACATTCCCCAAATCTTTGCGGTTTCTGAACAAGGAGCGTCCATTTATTCCGCTTCACCTATTGCCCGTGAAGAATTTCCTGATAAAGATATAACCGTTCGTGGAGCGATTTCTATTGGTAGAAGATTGATGGACCCTTTGGCGGAATTAGTGAAAATTGATGCAAAATCTATTGGCGTTGGGCAATATCAGCATGATGTTGAGCAAAATCTTTTGAAGAATTCGTTGGATTCTGTGGTGGAAAGTTGTGTGAATGCGGTGGGGGTAAATCTAAACACTGCCTCAAAACATTTATTGGCTTACGTAGCAGGTTTGGGTCCATCTTTGGCAGCAAATATTGTAAAATATCGCCAAGAAAATGGCGAGTTTACGGCACGTTCT
This sequence comes from Cytophagales bacterium, assembly GCA_031423975.1. Lineage (GTDB taxonomy): Bacteria > Bacteroidota > Bacteroidia > Cytophagales > Spirosomataceae > Arcicella. The sequence continues at coordinate 3,262 of JANPGQ010000087.1, forward strand.
CAAGTCAAAAAAGTAGCTCGTTTGGGTGATAAAGCCTTTGAACAATGTGCAGGTTTTTTGAGAATTCATGAGGCAAAAAATCCATTGGACAATTCGGCAGTTCACCCCGAAACCTACCCAATTGTAGAAGCAATGGCAAAGGATTTGAAATGCACCGTCAAAGACCTGATGAATCAGCCAGAATTGCGTAAACGCCTGATTTTAAAGGATTACGTTACCGAAAAGACAGGTTTACTAACGCTTCAAGATATTATGAAGGAGTTAGAGAAACCATCCAGAGACCCCCGTGAGCAATTAATTGCCTTTGAATTTGACCCCAACGTCAAGAAGGTGGAAGACCTCTATGAAGGCATGGTTTTGCCAGGAATTGTTACCAATATTACCGCCTTCGGGTGTTTTGTAGATGTGGGTGTAAAACAAGATGGATTGGTGCATATTTCTCAGTTAGCGAATCAATATGTCTCAGACCCAAATCAAGTAGTAAAACTTCAACAACACGTACAAGTGCGGGTGATGGAGGTGGATATTGCTCGTAAGCGAGTGGCGTTAAGTATGAAAGGGGTGTAGGATTATTGTCTGGGCGACCCCGTCTGAATTTGGATTCGTGGGATTTATCAGATTTATTGGATTATTTTAATCCTAAAATCCATTAATCCGACACGGTGCGACGTATCGCAATCCAAATTCAGACATTTTTTCCTTATATTTACTAAAAATCTAAATTCATCAAACCATGGAATTACTCGAAAAAATTACTTTATCAGAAAGTCAAATCCAGAAAATTGAAAAAGGTGGTATCGTTACAATCGAAGCAACTTGGGATGAATTTATGGATTTTTTGGAAGAAACCACTTACAAAGCAGAATACAACAACGGAAGAATTATCATTATGGGTCTTGCATCAGCCATTCACGAACTATTAGTTAGTTATCTCAATTATTTATTGGTAAATCACTATCAATTCAAGGGATTCCTTGTTTTTGGCAGTAATCTCGGTGTAAAAATAATAGACCAAAGAGGATATTTTAATCCAGATATTACAGTTGTAAAAGGACAATTAGAATTTTACAATCAGTCATCTGCCATTATTCTAAACCCTTATTTAGTGATTGAAGTGCTTTCTGAAGGAACATATCAATATGATTTGAATGAAAAACTATACAAATATCAAAGTATGAAAAGTATTCACGAAGTAATATTTGTAGATAGATTTGATAAAGTTGTAGTGAAATTTCAAAAAACCGAAAATAGAAAAGTGTGGACAGAGACGATTTACGATGAAGAAAATCCAGATATTTTGATTGATACGATGAATGTAAAATTGAATGACATTTTCGATAAAATTGATGCTTTTTTGTAGTTTAAAATTAACCTTTTCATTTCGTCTTCTTTGACACATAAGGCAAACATACTTCCTTCTTACATTCATCCACTTTTAGGAGTCCAAAATCAATCGTTAAGTTTGAGTTTTTATCGGCAGCAGTTCCAATAGTTGTATCTCCATCGTTTTGTGGTTCTACATAATTGCCTAATTCAATAAAGGTTGTTCTGATGATTTGCCCTGATATAGTTGTGCCATCATCATTATCATTTACATCATTATTGGCACCCAACGAAGGCTCATAAAAACCTGTGGGTGAGTCATTTACGCCTACGCTTGAACCATATCCTGTAGGGGCATCTATTTCTACCATATAAAACCCTGGTACTAAATTAGAAAATAAATATTTCCCCGTCAAAGAGTCTGTTTTAGTAGTTTGAAGGGGTAATCCATCAGGAAAATAAAAGGGGTTATTTGGGTTTGTTTCGTTTAATTTTGCCCTAAATAACCTTACCGAAACCTTCCCCACTCCTACTTCTCCGTTGTTATTGAGTCCATCATTATTTTTATCTTCCCACACCAAATTACCGATACTTAGACATTTAGTAACTGTCGGGGTTAATTTGGCCACAACAATACATCCATTTTGGTAGATTTCTGTTAAACTATACTCTCCAACCTGTCGTAAATCTTCGGTGGTTGGGATATTAGTTTGAAAAACCGTTGAGGTATAATTATCGGGACCAGTCCAGAAATATGACAGAGGCTGCTGAGTACCTGTTCTATCAATTATATCTCGGAGGCGTAGATTTTCTCCAACGCAAACACTCGTAAAACCACCAATTACGGCTACTTCAATGGCATTTGATTTTACAACCGTTTGTGCCGTAGCTTTTTGTCCATTTTGGGCTGTAACTGTAAGTGAATAAACGCCAATGCCTTTTTCAATCAAATTGGTTATTGAAGCATCTTTTTCGGTAGAGACATATCCATTCGGACCAGTCCATGCGTAGGTAGCACTCGCACCAGCGTTGTTGCTTGATGTAATTTTAAAATTTGCCCCCAAACAAGTAGCAATAGTGTCTGGAATCGAAACAGAAATTTGCGCAATAGTTTTGGAATTGACTAAAAGCAGGAAAGAAAGTAAAACGAAATTTACTTTTAAAGGTAGGGGGCGGAGGAGTTTGTTCATTAACCAAGTTGAGTAAAGCTGAATAAGATTTAATTTAAACCGTTTTGATACGGTCAATTATTAAAACTGCATATTTTATCCAACTACAATACTTTTGGGTACTGAAAAATTGATAAAATACAGCTACTTGGCAATTAAATTGTGTTGAATTTACAGCAAAAATTATGCCGATAACAAAAAACGACAGCCTCAAAGAAGCTGTCGTTTCCGCACTCTATTCCTTACTTTGTTTCATTAGTATCTTTTACATTTCTGAATGAGTTTTCAAAAAAGTCCCAGCCTCAAAGAGGCTGGGATTTCCACACTCTATTCCTTACTTTGTTTTATTAGTATTTTTAGTAGCTATCGGCAATTGGCTATCAGCTATCGGCGGGTGATACTCGCTTGGAATACAGCTAATTAGTGACAAAATATCAATGACTCCCTTAGTTATTTATTTAGTCTTTTTGAACGAATACGGAGTACAAACATCTGGTTTACATTCACATACTCTGGTTTTCAAGACTACTGTTTTGTCTGTGTAACATCCGCTGGCATTGAATACTCGCACGGTATAACTTTTATCAGCGGTTGGATTGGCTAATGTTACCGTCATGGTTGTGGCAGTAATATCGCTTGCCGTAGCAAAAGTTTTTGTTCCTGTGTATGATGTACCTTCTGAATAGTCAAACTTATTAGCCAAACTCAATCCTGAAATACTCAGTTTAGCATCGGCATTGGTTGCACCTGTTGTACAAGTTGCTTGGAGTGCAGTCAATTCTAAACTTGGAATTGCTTTCAATTCAATTTTTACAGTATCAGCACAAAGTGTTGTTGTATTTTGCAAGATGAATTCATAGAAACCAATAACAGTCAAACCTGTAATAGCACCAGTTGTTGGATTAATGATTGGATTCGTACCAGTTAGTTTAGAACCTACCGACCAAACAGCTCCAGTAGGTGCATTCGATAATTTTGCGGTCGATACTGTGCTACAAATTCCGTTATTTCCTATTAAATCTTGACCTGCATTGGGTCTGGCATAACGTGTTACTTTTGTCGTATCAGTACATCCATTGGCACTGGCTAATACAAATCCATATATGCCAATACTCGTCAATCCTGATACTTTTCCATTTGCTCCAAAATTTACAGTTGAAGGATTAGTAGCCATTGCTGACCATGTTTCTCCCGTTAAAGCGGTGGCTAAAATCGCCGAGGTTTCTGGTTCACATATTGCCATATCCGCCCCTGCACTTGAACGAGCCTTACGCTCAACCATCACGGTATCAGTACATTCGCCCTGTGTAAGTACGAATAAGTATTTTCCAATTTTGAATAGATTTTTCGCTTTTCCACTCGCATCAATAGTAGCCGTTCCGAAACCTACACTATTGGCAGCAACTGACCAAGTTTGACCACTACCCGCCGCAGTTAATTGAGCTGTTGTTTCAGATTCGCAGATACCACCTGATGCACCTACTTGGTCAGCACCTGCATTTGGTGATGGTTTGCGAGTAACCAAAATTGTATCAGCACAGTAAGTGTTTCCTGTTTGTTCTAAGATGAACAGATAATTTCCATCCTGCGAAATTCCAGTAACATTATTGCCCGTAACGGTTGGTGTGGGTAAAGATGAACCATTGGCAAAATATCGCCATGACTGTCCGCCATTTAAGGATAATAATGAAATAGTTGATTTCGGAGAACAAATCACTTTATCTGCCCCAGCATCTAATTTAGAATTTACAAATACTTTCACCGTGTCTTTACATCCACTTGTGTTTGCCAAATAGAAAATATACGTGCCTACACTACTCAGTCCAGTTACGGTGGCGGTAGTATTATTGATGTTCGTTACGGTTGGGTTAGTTGCTTCTGCTGTCCAGGTTGCACCAGAGACTAAGGTCAGTTGTGCCGTTGAAACTGGCGTACAAATCGACAAATCATTTCCTCCGCTCAATTTGGCATTTACTACAACTGCGGTTGTGGCAGTGGCATTACAAGAATTGGCATTTGTTACTACAAAAGTATAAGTTCCTGAATTTAAAGCACTTGCATTAGCTATCGTGGGTGATTGTAACGATGAATTAAAGTTGTTAGGTCCCGTCCAAGCAAATTTTGTTCCGTTTGTATTGCCCGTTAATTGAATTGTTGAACCAAAACAAACTGGTGAAACACTATTAACACTGGCAGTTGGCAAAGCATAAATCGTTGTCGAAGTTGTTGCCGAAGCCGTACATCCGTTTGCATTCGTTACCAAAACTGTATAATTATACGTTCCAGCAATGGGCGATGTAATGGTTGGATTTTGTAAGGTTGAGTTAAAGCCTGAACCTGTCCATGAATACGTTGCACCATCTGGTTTTGCTCCCAAAATAATATTTCCTCCTAAACAAACTGGTGCAGTTGCGGTTGCCGTTGCACCCGTAAGAGCAGGATTGATGACTACATTCGTTGAGCCAGTTCCTTTACAACCATCAGCATTTGTTACGGCAACTGTCCAAGTGCCGTTATCGGCAGAGGTGGCAGTATTCGTAAATGGATTCGCTAAACTTGAAGTTACTCCGCTTGGACTTGTCCATAAATAAGTTGCTCCCGTTCCGCCATTGGCTGAAAGGTCTAATCTTGTTCCTGCACAGACAGGGCTATTGCTCGTAGCAGTTATGCTTAGTACATTTCCAACCGTTACTGCCGCAATTGCAGTGGCAGTACAACCTTTTGTATCGGTTACTAATACTGTATAAGTTCCTGCATTTGAATTAGTTGCATTTGTAATTATCGGACTTTGTTGATTACTGGTAAAAACATTTGGTCCAGTCCAAGCATAAGTTAATCCTGCTGGTAATACTGATATTGTTCCACTTCCTCCCAAGCAAATTGCTGCACCGGTGGCTGTTGGCACTGGTTTTTTATCAATCATTAATGTTGCCAATCCAATGGCAGAACAACCGTTTGTTGCACCTGTTACGGTATAAACCCCTGCATTAATTGAGGTCGCATTTGGTATTACAGGGTTTTGAAGCGTTGAAGTATAATTATTCGGACCAACCCATGAATAAGTCGTTGCACCTGAAGCACTCAATGCGGCACTACTTCCTTCACAAACCATTGAGCCTGAAACATTTGCCAAGGTTGGTAATGGATTCACTACAACATTTGCGGTCAAAGCAGCGGTACAAAGATTTGAATTGGTTATTAAAACCGTATAAGTTCCCGAATTAGATATTGCTAAATTGGGTATGGTTACCGAAGCCGTTGTGGCAGTAAATGCGTTGGTTGAAGTCCAAGAATACTTAGCCAATGGATCCGAACTTGTGGCTTGCATAGTCAAAGTTCCTCCTGCACAAAGATTGGGAACGGTGATTGTACCAACGGCTGAACCTGGGCAATTTCCAATAATACCAGCATCAATCGTTTGGTTAAATTCACCTGCCGTCAAGGTTACTGGCGTTGATTTACCCGTTATTAGGTCGGCGTTACTGTCAGTTGATGGCGTTGAACCCACACCAGCCAAAGGAGAGAATGAATTGCTTGAACCAATTGAGGTTTTAACAAATTCTACCGTGTAAGTACCTGGCGTTAAATTATCAAACAGATATTTGCCGTTGGCATCAGTCGTAGCAGTTGCCAATGGCGTGGTACTTGTACCTGCGTATAATTTTACTAAAATTCCCGCAACTCCTAATTCACCCGAATCTTGTACTCCATTTTTATTGGTATCCGACCAAACAAAATCACCAATACTGGCAGGTTTAAAGATACCGAAATCAATGGTTAAGTTTGAATTTTTATCAGCATCTGAACCCGTTGGAGCAGTATCACCATCGCCAGTTGGTTCAGTGTAATTTCCTAGTTCAATGGCTTTTGAGGTAATGGTTTGACCAGAAAGTTTCGTTCCATCATCATTATCATTTACATCACTATTCGGATTAAACGCTGGCTCATAAGTACCTGTTAATGAACCATTTGTTCCTGTACTTGACTTGTATCCAGTCGGTGCATCAATTTCTACGATATAATAGCCTGGTATCAGCCCAGAGAAAAGATATTTACCTGTCGATGCGTTTGTAGTAGTCGTTTGAATAACTCCATCAGTAACATCCGTAGGAAAACCGCCTAAATCTAATTTTGCTTTAAATAATCTTACTGGTACACCTCCTACTCCTACTTCGCTATTGTCGTTCAAGCCATTATTGTTGGCATCATCCCAAACCAAATTTCCAATACTTAAACATTCAGTAATGGTAATATTTATGGTAGTAGCAGCTTTACAACCGTTGGGAGATGTAATAAGCATACTATAAAGTCCCGCTTGGGATTTATCGGGTGTGGTTTGGCGAGTAATATTCAAGGTATTCATAGAAGTAAAACCATTAGGTCCAGCCCAATCATACGTATATCCAATTTCAGGATTGAATGTTCTTAGTGTAATAATATCACCCACACAATAATTTAATTTACCTGCAATCAGTGATACTGAAATATCACTCAACATCACATCAGACGTAGCAATAGCACTACACCCAGTAGTTGAAGTAACATTTAACGTATATACACCCATACTTCCTACAACCAAATTTGCCAAAGTTGCATTTTGTTGTGAAGAGGTAAAACCATTTGGTCCTTTCCAAGAATACGTTGCTCCAGCACCTGCATCCGAAGTAGTAGTTATCATAAAATTACCGCCAATACAAGTTCTGATGGTATCGGTTACGGTAACGGTAATACCTGCTTTTTTCACCACAGCAACCGTATCGGTACAACCTACTGAATTCAAAACAAACTGATACGTTCCAGTATTAACCATGCCTGTAATATCTCCAAAATCTGCTAAAATTGTGGCAGGAGAAGGATTGGCAGGGTTTGTAACAACTGTCCAAGAATCAGTACCAGTTGGCGTAGATAAAATTGCCGTTGTTTGTGGTGAACAAATAGTTAAATCTAATCCCGCTTTTGGTTTAGCTTTTCTTGTAACCTGAACTTCGTCAAAACAAGCTCCCTCGGTTATTCTGAAAGTATAAACGCCATCTTTGCTCATGGCAGAAATATTACCATTGGCGGCAATTACTGTATTTGCTCCCGAAGGTTGAGAAACCACTGTCCAAACTTGTCCATTTACTGAAGCATTGACCGTTGCGGTTGTGGCGGGTGAACAAATTGATTTATCTGCCCCAGCCACTGGTATTGCTGAGCGTATTATTGAAACAGTGTCAGTACAGCCAGTAGTACTATTGGTTAAAACAAAAGTATATTTCCCATTAGTTATCATTCCAGAGACAAGTCCAGCTGATGTAATCGTAGCGGCAGGGTTGGCAGCTGAAGTCAAAACTTTCCAAGTTTCAGCATCTATTCCCGTTTTGGCTGCGGGAAGATTGTAAGTTGATATTGGGTCGCAGATTTTAACATCGCCAGTAATGCCCGTTGGTTTTGCCACAGGGGGTACACATGAGAAACCAGCATCTAAAGTATGTAAATTTTCTCCTGCGTTACCCGTTGAAAAAGGGATAGAAGCGTAAGTATTTGTTCCAGAAACACTTGCATCCGAATCAATTAAATCGCTTCCGTTTGCTCCTACGTTAGCAGTTGTTACGTCATATCCTGCTAATTTTGTTTGTTTGCTTGCTCCTGAAATATTTGGAATACGAATTTCGTAACCTGATGTATTTGGAATGAGTCCCGTGAAATAAAATTCTCCCGTTATAGCATCCGTTAAAATATCAGAGCCAACTTGAACGCCATTTTTGAATAATTGCACGGTTACGCCAGTTAAAGCAGTTTCGCCCGCATCTTGGATTCCGTCTTTATCAGAATCAATCCAAAGTCGGTTTCCTACTTCGATAGGTTGGTTTGCACATAATAATTCTAAATCTCCCAAACCATTGGCTTTTCCAAAGGTTTGTACTTGTGGAACACCAACTCCGCCATCCTGTCCAAAAATCTGATAAGCTCTTGGTGATGAACCATCTGTATTATCAAACCAACGAACTCCTCCTGCACGAAAAGCACCTATTGGGTCAAAAACTGTTTCTACTACTTCATTCTTACCTGGAAATAAAGCAATTCCTCCTAATGAAATTTCTTGATGACCAGTATTTGGCCCATTTTTATCGGTTGTTTTCACGAACATATCTTGCCAGTAAAATTCGCCGCCGTTTGGTCCTTGCGCAGGTGTTTGATTTGTTCCTCCAGAAATTACGCCATTCACAGTTGCATTACTTTCTAAGGTAAAAGTTCCGTCGGGATTCATTCCTGCTCTCAATAAATCTCCAGCCGAAGCACCCTCATAGGTTTTTGTATCATTAGGAATTGGACTATAATTATTATTTCCTAACTGATGCCCTGCTCTGTCCATAAAACCCAAAATCATTGAGCCATCCACGTCAAATTCTATATCTGATAATATCGGTTGCGGATGAATCGTCTGACCGTAAGTTGCTGAGTCTGGACCTGGTTTTTTAATATCACTCCACTTGGCTATCCACGGTCTCCAAGCGGCACTTGTTTTATTAGTTGCACTTGAAATACTGGTAAATCCTCTTGCATAATTTAATGGAAAACTAAACTCTTCTTTAAAATTATTTGGATTGACATCATTTGGAATAAATGAATAAATATAGGCTCGCAGGTTTGTAGAATCACCACCATTTTCAGCTGTACATACACCGCCAACATAGATTTTTCCTCTCCAAAATTTGGTTGCCCAAGGACGAAAAACACCATTTACACAACCTGGATTGGGAAGTGTATGAGCAATTTTTGTACTTGGTTTTGTAGCTGGCGAGCCAATAGGTAATTCGTATAATTTTCTATCAAAAGTATTGATAACCCATAGTGTCTTCTCATCATCCGAAATATCAATATCACCCAATGACATTTTTCCCACTAAACCAAAGGCCGTAGAATCTCGATTGGGTTGGGTTTTGTACTTACTTAAAGAATCTGCCGCAGATAATGGATTACGTGGGTCTGTACCCGCTGAAACGCTCAAATCGGAATTCAAATCCACAAATAAGGATGTTACTTGAGTTCCACCTGAAACATCGATTTTATAAATTGCACCAGGTCCCCCATTTCCAAACCCTGAATGTCTTTTTAATAAAGCACTGGCAAAAATGAATTTTGAGCTTCTTTGATATGCCATACCCCAAGTAGCTCCAACTTCTGAACCTTTTGAAAGATAGGAATTTTCAGAGGTAGCTTCTACAACTCCATCAAGCGTTGGAGAGTATGGGAATGTTACAATAAAAGGGTCATTTGCTGAATTTCCACCATTTAATGGGGTTCCGTTTTCATAACAAGGCGTTACTAATTTTGGGTTTGCTATCCCGCAATAATCAGCAGGATAGTTGATACCAAGATTTGCAGTGTTTCCACCATTCACAAATTGAATAGAAGTCCCACTCAAAGCACCTTTGGGTCCTGAGAAAAAAGCAGTTGGAAAATTTGAGAATTCAATACGAACTTGATTAGTAGTAGCAACAGGAAGCGAATAAGTACCGTCAAGTGCTGTTTGTACTGCCACACCAATTTGAGTACCCGCTGAGTTAAATGCCTTCACTGTTACACCTGGCACTCCGGGTTCGATGAATGAAGGATATGCAGTAGTTTGCTGACCACTTGCATCAAAATCACGAAAGACTTTACCAGTAACGTTTTGAGCGTTAGATTCTGAAAAAAGCGATGCTAATAACAGTAGGGAAAAGCAAGGAATTAAAGCCTTGACCATCCGAAGACGTAAGGATTTTATCATTGTTTTATGGGTTTTTTATGAACTGAAAGAAAGAATCAAGTTTAAACTGTGGTTAATGCAGTAATTCTTAAAACTTAGTCGATTCAGTGATTATTAGTAAGGAAATACGCATTTAATATTTTCATTAAAAGACAGTCATTTAATGAAAACATCGTCCTTCTGGCGGGAATTTGGATGAGATTTTGGTTTCGGTAAAAAGATTTTTGGTAAATCTTAAATTTGGCACACTATCGAAACAGTTTTACAAAAATATAAGGGCAAAAGCTATGCCAATTTTTATTTAATTTGGAGAAATGGGAATTAATTAATTTGAAAATTATCCATAAGCGAAGCGTTTATAGATAGTTACAACTTAAACTAAGAATAAAAATGTCAAGTTTATAATAGCTCTCTAAACAAATACAAAAAAACTCAGCCCTTTCGAGCTGAGTTATCAATTTTACAAATCACAATTTTACTTTTACTTTTTAACCTTTTTAATTTCAAAAGGAACACAAATATCGGTTTTACAATCTACCAGCACTGGAATAAATCCTACATCATTGTATTTGCTATTTCTACCTAAATCAGTATCTGGCAAATTGGTATTGATATTAATAACACCTGTTTTTCCATTCACCATATTAGCATCACTATCTTTAGTGTCATCACCAAGATTTGAAGTTGTATATGTCGTTCCAGTTGATTTATTGAACTGAACTTGGTAATTGCCAGATGTTAAGTTGTTAAACTTATAATTCCCTTGCGAATCTGTAATTACTGAATCTACTTTTACATACACATTTGGTGATGTCTCTTTGTACAAGTAAACTTTTACACCTGAGCGGTCAACGTCTCCTGTATTCTGAGTTCCCGACTTGTCATTATCATCAAAAGATTTACCTGCTATCGAACCTAAATTAATAGTCAAACCTGCATCTACCGAACGATTATCTCTTGCTGGATTTCCTAATGGATATGAAGCATCAATTGTTACCGCATCCGTAATTCCAGTTGTTGCATTCGGGTTACTATCCAAACCAGAAGTTGCTGTTGTTCCTTTTACCGTGAAATTTGTATCCTTTGGTGCTACAAACTGAACTTTATAAGAACCTGAGAATAAGCTATCAAATAAATATTTACCCATTGCATCGGTTACAACTGAATCCAATTTTACGCCAGTAATACCATTTAGTAAATAAACTTTCACGCCTTTCACCGCTGGTTCACCCGAAGTTTGTAAACCATCTTTGTTCAAATCAAACCAAACATAATCTCCTAAACTTCCTACTGGTACGAAACCTGCATCAACATTTGGATTGTTACGAAGTGTATCACTTGGCAACAATGCCGTGTTGATATTTACAACATGAGTCCATCCTAATTTGTTGGCATCACTATCCATCAAGTCGTTACCAATGTTTTGTTTCGATGGGATGGTTCCTGCCGGGGCTACAAATTTAACTTTGTATGAACCAGTCAATAAACTATCAAATAGATATTTACCATTTACATCAGTTATCGTTGAATCTAATTTCACCGTTCCTGCTCCATTGTACAAATACACTTTCACTCCTGAAATCGGCAATTCACTTGGTACTTGAATACCATCATTATTAACGTCTGTCCAAACAAAATCTCCGATTGAACCATATACTATTTTGATACCAGCATCAACATCTCTGTTATTTCGGGCAGGGTCTCCAATTGGTTTTGTCGTATCAATTATCACTGGTGATGATGTACCTGTTGTTGGATTTACGTCACTATCTGTTGAAACCGCTCCTAAATTTTGCGTTACAAAAATTGTTCCTGCTGGCTTGATAAACTGAACTGAATATGTTCCTGCTAACAAACTATCAAATAAATATATACCGCTGGCATCCGTTACCGTTGAGTCAATTTTAACGCCTGCATTATTCAGTAAATAAACTTTCATACCTGCCACAGGAGTATCTCCTGCCGTTTGGGTATTAGAGTTGTCTTTATCATTGAATACATAATCTCCTAAACTTCCTACGGGTACAAATCCTGCATCAATCTGTGGATTATTGCGCAAGGTATCAATTGCCAACAAGGCAGTATTGATATTCACTACTTGACTAAATCCTAACTTATTGGCATCACTGTTTGAA
>JANPGQ010000088.1:0-14337 GCA_031423975.1 Cytophagales bacterium
CATCCCGCCCATGGAAGGTAACTTCTTTGCGATTTCCTTCCGTATCTTTATAAAAAACCGTTGGAATGGCATCATAAATTCCATCATTATTAAAGTCCTTGGCATATACACTCACGGGATATTCATCGGAGGCTTGGTTTAAAGTATTCAAACCCAAATTCCCTGCGATATAATCCATATCGCCATCGTTGTCAAAATCTCCTGCGGTTAGGCTGTTCCAGAAACCTGTTTTGTCGCTAAGTCCTTTATTGTCGGTCTTTTCTAATTTTTTTCCTTGATTATTTTTCAAAATTGTCAGCGGCATCCACTCACCTGCCAACATCAAATCTTGCCAGCCGTCATTGTCATAATCCGTCCAAAGGGCATCGCAAACTAAGCCAATATTTTTTAAATCTGGGGCAAACTGAGCGGTGATGTCGGTAAAAATTCCTTTTTCATTTCGTAAAATATAACTACTCACAGGCTTTGGATAGGCGTTTGCTTCCATACGTCCACCCACGAAGAGGTCGAGGTCGCCATCGTGGTCAAAATCAACGGCTTTTACGCATGAACCACTTTTCAAAAAGGGAGGTAGAGCCTTCATATTTCGGGTAAAATGTCCTTTGCCATCGTTTTGATAAAATCTATCTTGATATTCGGGCGAATCTTTGGGCAATTCATTACTACCACTCACGATGTACAAATCAAGGTCATTATCTCGGTCGGCATCAAACAATAAAACGCCCATATCTTCGGCTAATTTGGTGGAATCTTTTTCTCCCCAAATTAAATCAGATTTGATGAATTTCCCTGCCGTATTTTGTACCAAAAACGTTCCTTTATGACGGCTTGCTCCACCAATAAAAACATCTTCCAACCCATCGCCATTGATATCACCCACCGCCACTGCTGGACCAAATTGCGAAAGTTTGTGAGGCAATAGCTTTTGAATGTTAAAATCAATCATGTCCTCTTCTTGGTGAGAATATCCGATTGATAATGAGTCAGTTATGTCTTGAAAAATAGTAGCATAGTGAACAAGTGATTGATTACCTTCGGGATTGCTGGTTGCTAATCTTTCATCTACTATCAGAATCTGATTACTGGCTACATTTTCATAAACCTTGGTTTTTCCACTTGTCCAAGTAACGGTTACTTTGTCAATTTTAGTGATTTTGCCTAAGCCAAAATGTGCTACATTTTCGATGGTTGAAAGGTAGCCACGGTAAGGTGTGTTTTCGTAAAATTGGGTATCGCCATTGTTGTAAGTAATCTCAACCATTGCTCCAATTCCGTTGATATTGTTTTGCAAACCATTGAATTTTATCCGTAAATAATTGCTCTCTTGGGGCTTCAATTGCATGGCATTATTTCTGTAAACCGAAGCCGAATCGTTGATATTATTGACGATATAATCTAAATCACCATCATTATCCAAATCGGCATAAGCAGCTCCGTTCGAGAAACTGGGTGTGTCCATGCCCCATGCTTTGGTTACATTCTCAAATTGAGGCGATGCTCCGTCTTTCCCTGTTTTATTTTTGAAGGCATAATTAGCAATTTTCACCGAAGGAACGCTTTCTAATATCGACATGGGGTCCATGAAACTACTCATCGATGAACGATACGCCATAAAGTCTTGGTCGGTAATATCATGGGGAAAACCGTTGGTAATAATGATGTCTCTTAAACCGTCATTATCAAAATCCGTTACCATCGGAGTCCAACTCCAATCCGTCTCCGCAATGCCCGAAAGTAGCCCCATTTCACTGAAAACGGGTTTTCCAGTCTTCGGATTCATCCCTTGATTGACTTGAAGGGTATTGCGAGGGTATTGATAGGTATAATGATATTGGTCGTTATTTTGATAAACCAAGTAGTTATTCGCCATCGTCATCATCTTCTTTCGGTAAATATTGGCGGGCATCATATCTACCGCAAAAATATCCACTAAGCCATCATTGTTTAAGTCCTCTACTTCGTTGCCCATTGCCGAGTGCGAAGTATGCTTGAAATAATCAGCGGCTTGGTCAGTGAAAGTTCCGTTCTTATTGTTGATATACATTAAATCGTTAGTTAGAAAATCATTGGTAACGTAAATGTCTTTCCAACCATCCCTATTTATATCCGTAATGTTTACGCCCAAACCGTAGCCTTCAATCAAGATTCCTGCCTCTTTGGAAACGTTGGTAAAATGCTTTTGCTCGCCATCATTCCTGTAAAGTCTATCTGTTCGTTTAGATGAACCGTCCACAATTTTATCATGGTATTTATTCGGAAAACGACTGTCATCCATTTCATTTATCACTAAATATAAGTCTAAATCACCATCATTATCGTAGTCGAAAAAAGCTGCATTGGTCGTGTGTGTAGTATCGGCAATACCATATTCCTGAGCCATTTCTTTAAAAGTCGGAACGCCGTCTTTTCCTACGCCCTGATTCACATAGAGCATATTTGCCCGTAAAGCTGCCGTTTTTTTAACAGTTGCACATACATAAATATCCAAGAGTTTATCATTATTAATATCCACCAAAGCCACGCCCGAACACCAACGATTTTCGCCAGTAGCTTTACTTTTTTGAGTAACATCTTCAAAGTGAAAGTCTCCTTTATTGAGGTACAATTTATTGGTTACTTGGTTGCCCGTAAAGTAAGCATCTACCAAATTATCATTATTAAAATCGCCCAAAGCTACGCCTCCACCATTGTTGATATACTCAAAATTGAGAATATTCATAGTGTCCATTTCTGTAATACGATTGGCGAATGTGATGCCTGTATCTTCGGCGGGGAGCTTAGTAAAAAGGGTATCTTCACTACAAGAAAGCAAAAAAGTAGTGCAGGTTATTGATAGAATTAGAGTGATTAGTTTACGAGTCATTTTACAGGTCAATTCTAAGAATGATTATATTTTTTGTTTTGGAAGGTATAAAATTAACATGATTTTAGGGGAAATTTAGTTTACGGATAGATTATTTCCATAAAAAAAGAGATGACAAATAAATGCCATCTCTTTTTGAAATTTACGAATTGAAATTTACTTGTACGCAGGGTCTTGCGTAAGTGTTGTTACACCCGCTTTATCCGAACGGTCAATTGCTTCCTGTGGAATTGGATAAAATTCATGCTTACCTTTCACAAAAGTTGCTCCTTTTAAATAAACACGTTTATTTCCTTCCGTAGAAACATATTTGTTCAACACATCGGCTGCAATACCCCAACGAATCAAGTCGAAGAAACGGTGTCCTTCCATACCAAATTCCAAACGAGTCTCAAAACGAACAGCCTTACGAGCCGTTGCGGCATCAGTCCAAGGTGCAGTATAATTTTTAATAACGTAATTAGCCGCTGGAACAGGGTTTCCTTTTGAATCAAAAACTAAGGTATAAGCATCACGAGTTGCCCCTTGGGTTGCTTTTTGAACAAATCCTGCTGGATTAGCCGCACGAGTTCTAATTTGATTTACTAAGGCACGGGCTTTTTCTAAGTTGCCCAACTCCACCTCACATTCAGCCAACCATAACAAAACCATTGAATAACGTATGATACGGTAGTTATTACTGGTCAAATTTCCCCATCCTGCTACACCCGTAAAGGCTTTAGAAGGAATGTGTTTTTTGGGTGAATAAGGTCCAGCATACGTTTGGTCACGAATGAAATCAAGGTTGTGGATTTTATAATCAATGAATAAAATACCTCTGCGTCCAACGGTTTGGTCAAGGCGTGGGTCAAGTGGTACAGTAGATGGTTCATAGGTGGCATCTAAGGCAACTCCTTGGTCGTTTTTCACATCAACATCGTTGAAAGTATCTAACAATGGCAAACCGTTTGCATCCGTTTTGAAGGCGTTTACTAAGTTTTGCGAAGGCTGATAGAATCCACAACATCCCCAAGGCGAAGCATAAGGGTGAGCTAAACCAACACCTGCATTAGCCGCATCACTGTTGGCAGAAGATGAAGCATATTGAATCTCAAAAATAGACTCTACATTATTACGAGTGCTGGCATCGTGATTATCACGGAAACTATCCACTAATTTGAATTTACCACTTGCCACAATTTGGTCTAAAAGTGCTTTTGCCGCTTGCAATTTAGCGGTATTAGCGGCTCCCGTACTCAAATTAAACCCTTGATACATATAAGCCTTTGCCAAAAATGCCATCGCTGCCCATTTTGTTGGGCGACCTACTTGTGCTTGTTTATCGGGCAAAACTGCCATTGCCGCTGCAAAATCGGCTTCAATAAGGGGCCAAGCATCTTTGTCGTTGGGTACTTTGGTACTTTCCAAGTCATTCAGATTATATGTTTTATCATCAATATATGGAATATTTTTCCACATTTTCTTGGCTTCAAAATGGAATACTCCACGCAAAAAACGAGCTTCGGCTTCAATTTGCTTTCTACGGTCATCGCCAATATCTTTTACGGCTTTTAGCGTATTGATGGCATCATTTGCCCGAGCAACTCCTTTAAATAAACCTCTCCACTTACTTCTGATGTGTCCATTGGTAGCTTGAAAATCATAACGTTCAATGAAAGTTTCTTCGGGTTGGTCACCTGCATCCGTTCCTTTGTAGGCATCATCCGATGGAAGTCCACCAAATACCCAGTTTTGGATTTCATTTTCCCAAGGTGCTTGTCCGTCCAAACCTTGTCCGTCAATCATACCATAAGCTCCTAAAAGCACCCCTTCAACACCTGATGCAGTTTGTAAAGCAGTGGGACTGTACTGACCTTGCGGGCTTCGGGTCAAGAAATCATCGTTACAAGCCGTAACAATGCCTCCCGCTAATGCCAACGCCAAACTTATTTTTAAAATATTATTTGTTTTCATTTTTGAATTTCTTTTTTGTGAAAAATTATATTTTTTCATATTTATCATTTCTTATTTTACAAAATATTGTAAAATTTTAGAAGCCAAGGTTTAAGCCGAACAAAATAGTTCTTGATACTGGCATATTACCTCCGTCAAAACCAATGGTATTATTTCTACTATCACCTGTCCCAATGCTTATTTCAGGGTTTAGCCCTGTATATTTTGTGAAAGTTGCTAAATTTTGGGCTTGAATATAAACCTGAGCATTATCTAAGCCTATTTTCTTGCCAATACTTTTTGGAACATTGTAGGTAAGCTGAACATTTTTGATACGTAAATACGAACCATCTTCAATAAAATACGTAGAAGGGCGGCTACTAATTTGGTCGTTGGCATCCATTATTGGTGTTGTACCTCCCTTGTTAGTTGGTTGCCAAGCCTCGTATAATGCACGCTTAGAACGATTGCCTTGGAAAGTATTAAAGTCAGCAAAATAACGAACATAGTTAAAGACATCGTTACCCTGTGAACCATTCATAAATACTGTTAAGTCAAATGCCTTGTACCCAAAATTCAAGTTCAATCCATACACAAAATCAGGATGTGGAGTTCCAATAATTGTTCTGTCATCGTCCGTAATTTTTCCATCACCGTTAATATCAGCAATTTTAAATTTACCTGCTTTGTTATAATCCCCGTAAGGAGCCCATGCTTTTGCTTCTTCGTCAGACTGAAAAATGCCTAACACTTTGTACCCAAAGAAAGAAGAAAGCGGTGAGCCTGCTTGCGTAAGCGTAACGGCTGGTACTCTTGAACCATCTCCAAAAAATTTGGTAGTTGAACTGGCAGTCAGTTTATCTACATTGTTTTTATATGATGAGATATTTGCTCCGATACTATAACGGAAATCTCCAACGGTGCTTTTATAATTTAAGCCAAAGTCAATTCCTTTGTTAGTCATTTGTCCAACGTTCAAAGCTGGAGCATTCGCATCACCCGCTGTAAAAGTAATTGGTACGGTAAACAACATATCCGAAGTAACACGATTCCAGATATCCAATTCAAACGTTAATTTACTATTAAACAAAGCACCATCTAAACCAATGTTTGTAGTAGTAGTAGTTTCCCATTTTGCATTCGGGTTTCCAAAAGCCTGAGCGTCATAACCAATAGCAGGAGTAGTTTGATTACCATCAATTGGATAACCCGCATGGAAAATATCAGAACGATACGTTGTAAATGAATTATAATCACCAATTTTCTGATTACCCGTTTGCCCATAACCAAATCTCAATTTTAAATCACTGAATACAGGTAATTGGTCTTTCATGAATTTCTCATCCGATAAACGCCATCCCAAACTAAATGCAGGAAATAAGGCACTCCGAGAGGCACTCAAAAAACGTGAAGAAGCATCATTACGAAGAATAAATTGAACCAAATATTTACCATCATACGCATAGTTTAATTTACCAAATTGTGACCAAAGAGTATAGTCATTAAACGCAAAGCCTTGATTTGATAATTTGGTAGGGTCTCCTAAGTTCAGATAACTGATAATTGGCGTTGTCTCAAAAGCATAACCGTTTCTGCCTGCTGAGAAAAATTCTCCGAAACTTTTAATTGATTCAATACCCACGTAAGTATCAAGTTTATGAACCGATTTAAAGGTTTTACTATAAGATAAAGTATTTTGCCATGTCCATTGATACTCGTATCTGCTGGTTGAAGTTGAACCGTTATTGAAACTGCCTTCCACATATTCAGGATTGGCACGACCCAAATATGTACCACGGTCGCCCGTTAAATCAATACCAAAACTGGTTTTGATGGTCAAGTCTTTGATAATGTCAAACTCAGTATAAGCATTTCCAAATACTCTCATACGATAGTTATGATTATCCTTTTCACGGTCTAAGGTGGCGTAAGGGTTAGAATTATTTCCCAAATTTTGCCCACGACTACCCGCAAAATTTCCCGCAATATCATAAACGGGCAAAAGCGGGTGGTGTTTATAAGAACCCGAAACCGCATTTTGTTCCTGATTATTGCCATATCCTCCTCTTCGGTTATCAAAGGATGCCGTAAAGTTTTCACCTACTCTCAAACGCTTATTGATGGCTGAAAATTCTGTATTAGCACGAAGCGTATAGCGGTCATAACCCACAAATTTAACTACGGCATCCTGACTAAAATATCCCAATGATAAAGCATAACGACCATTTTCTGTACCACCCGATGCACTCAATTGATAGTTTTGAATGGGAGCAGTTTGCGTTAAGGTTTTCCACCAATCAGTATCCGCCGACCTCGTGATAGCGTAAATATTATCGGGCGTTAATGAATATAATTTAGGGTCAACAGCGGCACTTCCTTCTGCACCTTTGCTTGGAAATACATAAGCAGGAATAGTTACTTCACCATTAGGTCCGTAACTATATTGACCGTGTGAGGGTGTTTTTCCAGCGTATTTATCTGCCAAATAAAGATACGTTCCTAACTCTTTGGCGTTTAAGGCTTGAACATCGTTGGCAGTTTTCTGTGTACCATAATATGTGCTAAAAGTAATTTTTGGTACACCAGCTTTTCCTTTTTTGGTTGTGATGATAACCACACCATTACCCGCCCGTGAACCATAGATAGATGCCGAAGAAGCATCTTTCAAAATCTGAATGGTTTCAATGTCATTGGGGTTTAAGTTTCCCGAATTTTCGGTTGGCACACCGTCAATAACGTACAAGGGGTCATTATTACCCGTAGTACCAAAACCACGAATACGCACCGTAGCGTTTCCGCCTGGAGTTGCATCATTTACGATACTCAAACCAGAGGCACGTCCTTGAAGTTGTTGGGCAAATGTAGTGGCTGGAACTGCCTGTAAGTCTCTGGCATTCACTGTAGTAACGGCACCAGTGATGTCTCGCTTAGACTGCGAACCGTAACCCGTAACAACCACTTCTTCTAAGGCAGAAATATCCTCAGTCAAGGTTATGCCGATGTTCGACTGCGACCCTACTTTAATTTCTCTGGGAGAATATCCCACCGACGTAATGACAATCACATCGTTTGTACTTTTGATGTTAATGGCAAATTCGCCATTGGCACCAGTTGATACCCCTGTTTGTGTACCTTTTACTAAGACTGATGCCCCAGGAATTCCCTGACCATCTACGCCTGCAACTTTCCCCGTTACACGCTTGTCTTGTGCTAATGTGAGTAGGCTACTCAATAGGAGTACACCCAACAAAAGCATTCCTCTACATTTAGAGTAAATTTTTGTGTTCATAATAAAATTGTGTTTTGAATTGAATTGAAAAAAATAATAAAAATTGGCAATATTTTGTTGATAAAGTGATGCGATTATATAATCCAAAAAATGAAAGGTCATAGATAGACACAGTTCATCTATTTCGGATAAATTTTAAGTTCTTTTTTTAAAAAAAGGAGCGTGGTTTTAGTATTTGATTACTATACCTCTGAAAACAAGTATGAAATTTCCTACTGAGCCTATTAAATAAATTATAATAGCTTATATGTGCAAAAGCACGAATGGAGAATAAAACAAAGGGTTAGATTTGTAATGGGTTTGTTTATAAATGGCAATTACAAATTCTTCAATTTGCTTTTATTCACATAATTTTAAGTTTATTAGTCAATATAGTTCATATTATTAATACAAGAACTGTGGTGTAGCTTTTGTCAAGTTGCTTTTCTTAATTTTGTCATATTTTTACTTTAAATATTATAAACAAATTTAGCCTTATATTTTTAGGAGAATTATTCATTTTGTATCATTATTTCAACAAAATGTTTCAATTTGATTATATAATTATAAACACTGTGTTTGGGGTGAATTAATTTTTTTGATAGTCAATCAGTTATAGAAAACTAATTAAGAAACACCAATTAAACTTATTGGATAGGATACTATAAGAAAATGCGGGGTTAAAGTTAACCCCGCCTTCTTTTACTATACCCAATCTTTACTATTATTAAATTTACGTTTTGAAAGTGTTGTTTTATTATCAGTATTAGTATCTATAAAACAGCAATTTTAGAATTGGGTACAAATTTAGAGTTTTCTATTTTTTTGCTTAATTCAAAAAATGACATTTTATCTGCAAAATGTTACATTTTAAAGGTCATGGGCAATATTTTATTATCTTTACTATTCCAAAAATCATATAATCATTGCATAAAGTATTGATGAATATTCTTAAAAAATACGCTCTTTTTCTAACAGTTTTCATGCTGTTTTTTCATGTTCAGCCTATAAAAGCACAGTCTTATTTTTTCAAGCATTATCAAGTTGAAAATGGACTATCAAATAATGCTATTTATTGTAGTACGCAAGACAAAAATGGGTTTATGTGGTTTGGGTCAAGAGATGGGTTAAACCGTTTTGATGGTTATCATTTCAAAACGTACAAAGCGGCTGATACAGAAAAATCTTTAATTCCTGATTTGATATATTGCATTACGCCCGATGCAAGGGGTAAATTATGGGTGGGAAGTACCAAAGGATTGTATTATTTTGATTCTCAAAAAGAAAGCTTAGTGAGCCTGATAGATACCCTCAAAGAGATTAATTCTATTAAAATTGACCATCAAAATCAGTTATGGTTTATATCAAATTACACGCTTTGTCGCTACAATTTTCAAACCCACAGACTTACAATATTTCCCCCCTCATTATTCTTTCAAGCTACATCGCTTTCATTGGATGTTAAGGGACAGATTTGGGTTGGTACAAAAAATGGTTTCATCCAAAAATATACTGCCGAAACCCAGAAATTTAAAGCCTACGATGTATTCTCTCATTCTGAAAAGGTATCTTCAAAGTTAATTCAGACTATATTTTGTTCAGAAACAAGCGTATATGTTGGTACCGTTAATCAAGGACTGAAAGCATTTGATACCCAAACGGAAAGCTATAAAGATGTATTGATTTTTAATGATGCCCAAAATGTTATTCATGTGCGTGATATAAAACAATTTGCGGCGGATGAATTATGGATTGCCACAGAATCTGGCATTTTTATCGTTAATCCTTCAACAAACCAATTTATTAATTTAAGAAAGAAATTTCTTGATCCATTTTCGCTTACTGATAATGCTGTATATACGTTATGCAAAGACAATGAAGGTGGCATTTGGGCAGGTACTTTTTTCGGAGGCGTTAATTATTATTCAAAGCGAAATTCACTTTTTGAAAAGTTCTTTGCAGATAACTCAAAAAAGTCTTTGAGTGGCAATGTAATTAGGGAAATACAACCAGACCGCTTTGGCAATCTGTGGGTTGGAACAGAAGATGCTGGCTTGAATAAACTAAACCCTAAATCAGGAATTATCACCCAATTTGTGCCTAACGGTACCAAAAATAGTATCGCTTATTCAAATGTTCAAGGATTACTAAACCTTGGCGATGACTTATGGATTGGGACTTATGAACACGGGCTGGATATAATGAATATCAAAACGGGCAAAATCAGAAAACATTTTAATGCTGGGCAAGGCAAATACGATTTAAAAAGTAATTTTATAACTGATATTTTCAAAACAAAGTCGGGAGAAATTTTTATAGGTACAGGTCATTCTTTGTTGAAATATAACGCTAAAGTTGATGGTTTTGTCATGGCTGATGAACTACCCAATAGTCATTTCATTACTACGGTATTGGAGGATAGCAATAATATTATCTGGATAAGTACCAATTTGGGCGTGTATTTTTTCAATCCGATTACTAAAGAAAGAGGGCATCTATATCACGACCCTAAAAACCCAAATTCATTAACCAATAATAGTGTAAATACCATCTATGAAGACAGTGAGCAAGGTTTATGGTTTTCTACCGAAGGCGGAGGCGTTTGTAAATTAAGCAAGGATAGAAAGACTTTTACAACCTTTACCACGAAAAATGGATTGCCGAGCAATTTTGTAGTAAAAGTATTGGAAGATAATAACAAAACCTTGTGGATTGCTACTTCTCGAGGCTTGGTAAATTATAACCCTGTCAATAATCGAATGATAACTTACACTACCGATAATGGTTTGTTGAGTAATCAGTTTAATTATAACTCAGGGTATAAAGATTTGAGTGGGAAGATGTACTTTGGCAGTATCAAAGGAATGGTTACTTTTAATCCGCAAGAAATTTGGCAACCCTCTTTAAAAGCGTCCATCTATATCACTGATTTTTTAGTAGAAAACAAAGAGCAGAAGATTGGAGAAGCCAATTCTTTCTTGAGAAAATCTATTATTTATACCAATCAAATCACATTGCCTCATGATAAATCTTCGTTTAGTATAGACTTCACCGTTTTGAGTTATCATTCTCCTGAAATGACTACATTTAGTTATTTTATGAAAGGCTTGGATAAGGATTGGACAGTGATAAAACCCAATCGTAAAGTCTATTTTACTAATCTTGTGCCTGGAAATTATATTTTTAATTTAAAAGCATCCATCAATGGTCATCAGATTAATGAAGGTAAGCAACTTATTATCAATATTTTACCCCCTTGGTGGGCAACGTTTTGGGCTTATATTTTATATTCTATCATTATCATTGCAATCATCTATAATGTATTTGTAAGTTATCATATCATTTTGGAAGACCGCAAAGAAAAGGAAATTTATGAAGCCAAAATAGACTTTTTTACCAATTTAGCCCACGAGATAAAAACACCGCTTACGCTGATAAAAGGACCCATTGAGAATTTATTAGAACAAGTGGATGAAATTCCAGCCATAAAAGAAGACATTGTATTAATGGACAGAAATACTAATCGTCTTATTGCTTTGGTAACTCAGATTTTGGATTTCAGAAAGGTAGAAAACAAAGGTTTTAATGTTGATTTCAAAAAGGTTAATGTTACTAATTTATTGAAAGAATCATACCTAAATTTTTCACCATTACCCAAAAAACGGAAACTCGTTTATACCATTGATTGCCCTTCGGAAGATATATATGCGTATGTGGATGAAGAAGCACTGAATAAAATCTTTAGTAATCTATATAACAATGCCATTAAATTTGCCATTCAGAATGTAGCGATAAGGTTGATGCCTATACAAAAAGATGATACCTATTGTTATATCGAATTCGAGAATGATGGCTTTAAGATTCCGCACGAAAAAAGAGAGAAAATTTTTGAACCTTTCTATAGATTAAGTGAATCCAAACAAGAAGGAACTGGCATAGGCTTGGCATTGGCGAGGTCACTTACGGAACTAATAAACGGCGATTTATACCTAAAAGAAACTGCAGATAGCTCGATAATTTTTGTGCTGTGTCTGCCCATTCAACCAGAGGAAGTCTTTGCTGAAATGGCTTAATATTTACCTGAAACAAAACAAAACCTTATGAATCCTTTAATTTTACTTGTTGACGATAATGAAGAAATCTTGGAATTTTTGGAAAGAATGTTGAAAAACAAATACGAAATTCTGAAAGCCGAAAATGGTAGTAATGCCCTTCAAATACTTGATAAAGAGGCAGTTCAACTGATTGTTAGTGATGTGATGATGCCAGTAATGGATGGCTTTGAATTTTGCAAAACCGTCAAATCAAGTCTTGAATACTCACATATTCCAATTATACTATTGACGGCAAAAAATGGCATACAGTCAAAGATTGAAGGGCTTGAGTTGGGGGCAGATGCCTATATTGAAAAACCATTTTCCAAAGAACACCTCCAAGCACAAATAGCCAGTCTTTTGAATAACAGAAATATCATCAGAGAGTATTTTGCCAGTTCGCCATTGGTTCATATAAAGAGTATTGCTCATACCAAAGCGGATGAAATATTCTTGGAAACGCTACATGAAACCATCAATAAAAACATCGAAGATACCGATTTGGATGTAGAAAAATTAGCCCAAATAATGAATATGAGTAGAGTTACGCTATATCGTAAAATAAAGGCTATCTCTGTGCTTACGCCCATCGAATTGATAAATATTACCAGACTAAAAAGAGGTGCTGAACTTTTGGCAGAAGGTAGTCATCGTATTTTTGAAGTATCATACATGGTTGGATTCAGTTCACAAAGTAATTTTGCTCGCAACTTCCAAAAGCAATTTAACGTTACGCCCTCTGAATATATGAATTCTAAGATTGTGTAAAAATTTGGATTGAAATTTAAACATTTGTTATAGAAAGGTAAAACGCTTATTTTTGAATAAAAAAAGAAATCAATATGGCAACGCTCACACATCCAGAAATCAAAATCGATAACAGAAAATCAATGGACTCATGGCAAATTGAAAGTCAATTAGCTGAAATCGGTGTGCCATATATTGAGGTTTCATGGACGGATAGTTTTCTAATTTCTGAAAACTTGCAGAATTATTTTGCAGATATAATTGCAGGATATTCTTTGTTGGAATTGCAGGAAGAAAATAAGGAAAATCCAGATTTGAAGAAATTGAGAGAATGGGAAAATAATAGTTTAGCTGTAATTAAAGAAAAAAGAAAATATCATCATTATAATTTGAAAGAGACTCAGCAATTGTTGCTTTGGTTAATGAAAGAAAGTAAAAAAGTAGAACAATTGAGAAAGAATGCGCTATAATACTGAATTACCTAACTCGCTTAACGAAAGAATCTTTGAAAAAATAAAGAAAAAATACCTTTTGGATATACGCCCTTCTGTTAATCCACAAGGTATTATTTTAGGTGGTCAGCCTGGTTCTGGAAAGTCATTTTTACAAAAAGAAATAGCAAAAGAATTTACAGAAGATTTCATTTTCATCAGTACCGATGACCTCAGATTATTTCATCCTGTCTATCTTGAACTTCAACAAAACCCTGAAACTGTACAGAATGCTGCCAATTTAGTAAATCCTTATGCCTCGGCTTGGACGGAAAAATTGATTAAATATTGCATCGAAAATAAATATAACCTTATTATTGACAGCACTTTAGGTGGTAACATTCAAGCCGTTTATGATACAATTGATATGTTCAGAAATAACGATTATCAAGTACATCTCAGAGTCATGGCTGTGCCTGCTATCATCAGTAAATTGAGTATATTTTTGCGTTATGAGACTCAATTAGCTGAAAAAGGATTTGCCCGTTGGACACGTATGGAAGACCATGATGATAGGTTTGAGAATCTAAAAATCAATTTGATAGCCATTTTAAATACGAAACCCCCTGATTCCATTAAATTTTATGAAAGAGTTTTAGAAGCCTTAGGAACAAATAAATTGAAATACTTGAATAATTTTCAAGTAAAAGATTTAGAAAATATTGAGGTGAATTCTAAAATGCTATCTTTTGTTGAAAATATGGCTGATAGAATTGAAACGTTAATTCAAAAAAGAAATGGTAGTTTAAAAGAATTTGCAACTTCGTTTCTCTAATAAAAATAACCAAAACAATCTTACCCCAAAAAACAAAATCAAAAAAATGCAAAAAATTAAAGTAGGTGTCGTTGGCACAGGATTTATTGGACCCGCCCATATTGAGGCATTACGTCGTCTTCCAAATATTGAGGTAACTGCTCTTTGTGAAGTAAATATTGAATTGG
>JANPGQ010000089.1:0-3053 GCA_031423975.1 Cytophagales bacterium
GAAGGCGAAACCCTGCTGTCAAGAATAATCTTTTTTAAAATTAACATTTCCTCAAAAACCTGAAATCATGGAATTTTCCTTAAAAAAAATTGTCGAAACAAATGAAGTAAGGTTCTTATTGTTGGGCAATAACGACAAGCATTTCACGATAAGCGAAATACTTTACGACATTCTTAATTGTTATAAGCAAACAGCCAACTCAGAGTATATTTATGGCGAGATAAGTAAAAAATATCAGAACCAAAATGTTTCTAAAACCTTCATTGACAAGACCTTAGCTAGCGTTTTTGAGAAACTTAATACCACCGAAGCAAGCACTAATCTTGATGCTATCAGTCATAAATTCAAATTGATAAAAGAAGGGCAATTTCAGAGACTTTACAGTGGTTTGTCAAATCTTCACCATAAATATGTGATGAGTTTGGTAATATTTATTTCGTTATTATCTACGGTTTTCTTTTTTAGTGAACTTTCCAGCCTTTCGTTGATGCAATTGTATCGTTTTCAGCTTTCTACCTTTTCTATCTACAATCTTTTCATTATTTATTGTTCTTTCCTAATCATCATTTTGTGGCACGAAATAGGTCATGCCACCGCCTCCGTGCATTTCGGAGTTCAACCTAAAGAAATTGGATTTGGTTTTTATTTTATTTTTCCTGTTTTTTTTACCAACGTTACAAACATCTGGCAATTGAACAGAATCTCAAGAAACGTGGTAAATTTTGGGGGTATCTACTTCCAACTAATTATTAATATTTTATTGATTTCGCTGTTATATTTTGGAATGCCAAAATCCATTTTGTTTCCACTCATTTTAATCAATTTGGCAAGTATCCTAAGTTCTCTTAATCCATTTTTTATGTACGATGGTTACTGGATTTTTAGCGATTATTTCAGCGTTCCGAACCTCAAAATAAAATCAAAAGAAGTTTTATTGAAATGTATAAAAGAATCGCCAATGGCTTCATTTAAGGCTTCTATGGCAGCATCAAAAACGGTACTAATATATTCTTTCATCAATCTGATTTTTTGGATTTTTGTCTATTATTACTTGTGCGTTTTTGTCTATAATAACATCACCAACCTCTATTTAACGTTTCAAGATACTCAATGGCTTCAAAACCAAGCCACTATTATTGACACCATTTTGTCATTATCAAGTACCATAATCATTGTATATCTAATTGTCGTTCAGTGTATTAACAACTCTAAACTTTTCAAAAAATGACACAGCAAGAATATGTTTCACGCAAAGAAGAGCTTATTAATTATAGCTCAAAATCGTTCAATTTAGCCAATGATGACAAATTGAACCGAACGTTAAATTTCGTTAGCGCCAATTTGGTAAATTTTATTCCTTCGTTACCCATCGAAAAACACGAAGAAACTTTCAAGAATATATTTGTTCATCAAAAATTGAGCGTGTTAGATGAGCAACATATTGATGTCTTAGACCGAGACGTGCAAGTGGAAGGCATGGAAGAAGAAACTTTAGATTATCTCAGAAATAATGCTGCCATCATCTGTACCTTTCACATGGGTTCCAGCAGATTGATAAACCATTATTTGGCAAAAAATAAAATAAATCTAACCTTAGTGCTTTCAGATTTTTCGATGAAAGCGAATGGTGGGTGGTTCAATAAAATATACGAAGGCTACAAGAAATTAGCGGGATTTGAAGAAGACCGAATTTCCATTATTTCAGTAGATGAACCCAATGCCGTTCGGAAAATGCTGGCTGAATTGAAAAATGGCAGAAAGTTATTGATATACATTGACGGCAATAGCGGTTCTGGTAATAAAAATATCAAAAACGAAAATAGCTGTGAGATTGACTTCTTGGAAGAGTCGATTTACGCCAGAGCAGGCGTTGCTTATTTGTCATATTTGGCTCAAGTACCTATTATCGAAGCAGTTAGCTATCGAAAAAATTGGGAAGATATTGTTTTGAAGTTTAATAAAGTCATTGAACCCACCAAAAATGTTGACCGAGAAACTTATTTCAAGACCACCACGCAAGGAATTTATGAGCGGTTTTCAGAAATATTATTGCAACATCCCGAGCAGTGGGAAGGATGGCTCAATTTGCACGAAGTAATTAATCCACAAGCATTTAAGCAAGTTGAACCCGTAAATTATACAAGTACGAATACACAAGAAGGCATATTTCGTTTGAATAAAGTGAATTTTGGCGTATTTAATATTGATTCCGATTGCTTTCTTTTCGATAAAAAGAAATACGTATCCTATAAAATTCCAGAGCCGATATACACAAAACTCCTTCATTCAGACGTTCATCCCGTTGAGAAAAAGCAACATGAATCAGACATTTTTTTTACTCAATTGATTAATAAAGGCGTTTTGAGTAATTCTTAAATTTTGAAAACTAATCCTGAAATTTGACTCGTGATGGAGTTATTTCAGGATTTGTTCTGTAATATCAATGTTTTAAAAGTTTAAACAACCTCAGTATTTATTAATTATGAAAGCAATAACATTATTTTTTGAGAGAAATCGCTCACTATGGTTAATTTACATCATACCTTTTTCAATATTATCATTTGGAGATAGCTTGTTTGGGAATACACAATTTCTCCAAAACACCTCTAAATTATTAAATGTAGAAAGCTACCAAATTTTTATATTTTTAGCATTAATTCCTTGGCTATTTGTAAAGGAACATCCCATATATAGAAATTTAAGTATTCTTTTCTTGCTTCTTTTAGTAAATCCATTCACCAAAATAAATAAATGGTTCTCTAATACAGAATTTGCACATAACGTAGCTAATTTCTTAGGGATTAATACTCTCACGATATTAGGCTTGTTCTTTTGTATCATTGGGCTTTTTCACCCTAAGACTCGAATATTTGCAATTTTTGTTTTTATCATAGGTTTTTTCTTATTCAAAAAATGGTGATAATTTTTTAGAGATAAATTCCAGATAATACCCTATTTCGTAAATATCACCGACAATTTTTACTTTTCAGGACGATTTCTGTAGTTTTTTACAATAAAGTAAATGCAAACCACAAAGGTGATAATATAAACAA
>JANPGQ010000090.1:0-1755 GCA_031423975.1 Cytophagales bacterium
AAAATTCAACAAGCAAAAAGCCCTAAAAAGTTTCGTTTTTAGGGCTTTTTGAAAAATCATGAGTTCTGTTGTTTATATTTTCTTGATTTGGAATAACAAATATTTTAAACCTTTACGAAACAAAACTTTTCCCCTTCTCAACTGCATTTTTAAGTCCCGAAACATCATTTCCACCTGCCGTGGCAAAGAATGGCTGACCGCCGCCTCCACCTTTGATTTCTTTGGCAATTTCTTTGATAATTTGTCCAGCATTCAAGCTTTTTGAAGCTACTAAATTCTCCGCAATCATTACCGCTAATTGTGGTTTCCCGTTTACTTCTGCTCCTAAAACACAATATAAATCGCCAATTTTTGCTTTTAATTCATACGCTAATTGCTTTAAAGCATCGGCTGAGGGAACTTCCACTACTTCCGCAATCATATTGATTTCGCCTACGGAAATAATTTTGGCGTACAATTTTTCTTTTACTTCTTGGAGTTTTTCGTTCTCTAAAATCTCAATCTTTTTCGATAATGAATTACGTTCTTCTTGCAAGGCTTTCACGGCTTTTACAAGGTCATTTTGTCCTTTAAAAAGCTCTTTCAATTCCTCAATAATCGCTAATTGTTTATTGATTTCTGACATCGCTTTCTCGCCCGTATATGCCTCTACACGACGCACACCCGCAGAAACTGAACTTTCCGCAACAAATTTAAACATTCCGATTTCACCCGTTGCAGGTACGTGCGTACCGCCACAAAGTTCTACCGAAAACGTTGGGTCAAACGTAATTACTCTTACAAAATCACCGTATTTTTCTCCAAAAGTTGCCGTTGCACCCGATGCTACTGCTTCTTGAATTGGCACATTTCGTTTTTCATCTAATTTAATATTCTCCCGAATTTTATGATTAACGATTTCCTCAATTTTCGCTAATTCTTCATCCGTAACTTTAGAGAAATGAGCAAAGTCAAAACGAGTGACTTCTTCATTTTGAAACGAACCTTTTTGAGAAATATGAGAACCCAAAACCTGACGCATCGCCGACAACATTAAGTGCGTAGCGGTATGATTTTGTGTAATTCTTTGTCTGCGAGTAGTATCAATTTTTGCTGTAACGACATTGTTAGCATCAATATTTGAAAGAATTTCACCTGCCTTTTTATCCGTAGAAATATGAATAAATAAATCATTCTCTTTCTTCGTATCAGAAATATTAATTGACTGCCCACTACTTACTACCAACGCTCCACTATCCCCAACTTGCCCACCCATTTCAGCGTAGAAAGGAGTTTTGTCCAAAACGATGTGATACTCGATGCCCCCAGTGGATGCTGCCGTTTTGGTTTTTACTTTACGATATTTAGTAATTTTTGATTGTGTTTCTGTTTCGTCATAACCCACAAATTCAAAGTCAAAATCTTCATCCGACACAATTACCCAATCCGTTGCTTCTTTGGTTGAATCTTTACGAGAACGGTCTTTCTGAGCTTGAAGGGCAGTTTTGAAACCTTCTTCATCAATTGATAACCCATTTTCACGAGCAATTAAAGCCGTTAAATCCGATGGAAAACCGAAGGTATCTGATAATTCAAAAACTGTATTTCCGTCAATTGAACCATTTTTTTCTGTTACTTTAATAATATCATCCAAACGTTTTAAACCTGTTTCCAAAGTTCTCAAAAACGAATTTTCTTCTTCCAAAATCACCCGTTGAATAAAATCTTGTTGAGCCTTTAGTTCTGGAAAAACGCCATCAAATTGTGCTGCTAACA
>JANPGQ010000091.1:0-4654 GCA_031423975.1 Cytophagales bacterium
AATCACTCAGATACTCATAATCAGGCAATTATGGAGTTTGGGGCAATACAATGCACCCCTGGAATGCCCAATTGTATGTTTTGTCCGCTTTCGTTTGAATGTGTAGCCAATGCTACGGGAAGAGTTGGGGTTCTGCCCGTAAAATCGAAGAAAATAAAAGTGCGGGAACGATTTTTTAATTATTTTGTCATAGAACAAAATGGTAAATTTGTGATGCGGGAGCGTGTAGGCAAGGACGTATGGGCGGGGATGTATGACTTTTATTTGAGGGAATTTTCTGAAATTACACCCCAATTTGAAGATATTATTGCAGACGATATTTTTTTAGTAGAAGCTTTAACTCATTCTGTAATTAAAAGAGAATCAGCGGATTATATGCACGTATTGACACACCAGCGGATTCATACAAAGTTTTGGCATTTAGAAATTAATCCAAATTTTGTGATAAATTTGCCACCACAACTTCAATGGCATACCCTTGAAGAAGTGGATGATTTACCTAAATCTACCTTGGTAAATAATTATTTGAGGGAATTTGTTTTTTCTAAATGATTTGTTAAAATATCAAACCATTTTGCGAAATTTTCAGAAAGAATCAATATATTTAGAATTGAATTAATATAAAAACAATCTATACAGGTTGGTTGAGATAATCACCAATCATTTTAACCAAAACTACCATAAAATATGGCTGGCGTAAATAAAGTAATTTTATTAGGAAACTTAGGCTCTGACCCTGAAGTTCGTTCTTTACCGAGTGGCTCGAAAGTAGCCTCATTTAGCATTGCAACCTCCGAAGCCTACAATAATAAGGAAGGCGTAAGAGTAGAACAAACTGAATGGCATCGCATTGAGTTGTGGGATGCTTTGGCAAATATTGCTGAACAATACCTTCACAAAGGAGATTCTGCCTACGTTGAAGGGAAAATTCGTACCGAAGAATATACTGACAAAGATGGGATTGCTCGTAAGATTGTGAAAATCAGAGGGACATCTTTAACTTTGGTAGGTAGTCGTAGAGATAATAATCAAGAAGGTGGTTCGGCGGCTCCGCAAGCACAAGCGGCTCGTCCAGCCCCCGCTCCTGCACCTGCCCCAACGCCCGAATTTGAGGCGAATGTAGGGGAAGGAGATGATAATTTACCATTTTAGTATCGGTTAATTGTTATTGGTGAACAGTTATTGGTAGAAACCTAATACTGTTTACCAATAACAATTAACCAAACCCAAACCCCATTAAACCTTGGATACTTACCCGATTTTGGTGCTTTTGACACAAATTGAAAGCACCACTCCGTACAGTGTTTACGGAATCAATGTACTGGTTCTTGTAGGCTTGTTGCTACTTTCTGCTCTTTTGGCAGGGTCGGAAGTGGCGTTTTTCTCTCTTTCTGCCGAAGAACGTTACGCTTGTCGTGAAAGCGATAGTGGCACAGAACGGATTATTGCCAAATTATTAGACAAACCCCAACTTTTACTGGCTACTCTGCTGATTTTCATCAACTTAGTGAACATCACTTTCATCACGATTGCGACCTATATGACCGAGCAGATTGTGGGAGAAGAGCAAAAAGAAGGATTGGTAGCTACCTTGATTTTGTTGGTGGGCGTAACCTTTATCATTACTTTTTTTGGGGAATTAATCCCCAAAGTATGGGCTCAACAGAATAACCTTCGTTTTGCTAAAATCACCGCAAGGTTGATTGATGTAGCCACGATTATTTTCAAACCGATTTCGTCTATGTTGTTGGGAATCAGCAATATAATAGAAAAAAGAGTGGAGCGAAAAGGCTATACTATCACGGCAGATGAATTGAATCATGCCTTAGAAATTACAACAGGAAAGGATACTACGGCTCAGGAAAAGGATATTTTGAAGGGTATTGTCAATTTTGGGAGTACCTCTGCCAAAAGCGTTATGCGGTCGAGAAGGGATGTTACGGCATTTGACTGTACGATTAATTTTCATGAATTGATGGATAAAATCAATAAATCAGGTTATTCGAGAGTGCCTATTTACAAGGATACTATTGATAAAATTGAAGGTATTTTATACATCAAAGATTTGCTTCCGCATATTGATAAAGATGAACATTTTGCTTGGATTGAGTTGATAAAACAGCCTTTTTTCATTCCTGAAAGTAAGAAAATTGATGATTTATTGTATGATTTTCAGGAAAAAAGGGTTCACATGGCATTGGTTGTGAATGAATATGGCGAAACCGAAGGCATCGTAACGATGGAGGATATTATTGAAGAAATTGTCGGTGATATTCACGATGAATCGGATGTTGAGGATTTGGGATATGTAAAATTGCCAGACGGTTCGTATGAATTTGAAGGAAAAGTTTCCCTCAATGACGTTTGTAGAGCTTTGGGGGTTGGCAATGATTATTTTGATAAATCCAGAGGAGATAGCGAATCATTAGCTGGGCTTTTGATTGAACTTTTCACTCGCCTCCCACACGCAGGCGAAGAGGCTGAATATGATAAATATAAGTTCAGAATTGCTTCGGTAGATACCCGCAGGATTAAGAAAGTAAAAGTAACCTTGAAGGAAGATGAGGTGGAGGATGTGAGTAAGGAGATTTCTTAATCTATAATAAATAGTCAATACTTGATAGTTATTTTACTGACAATCAGTTATTTATATTAAAATTAATTCTTTTAACATAGCTTTGAGTCGTGCCACGCATCTTGATAATTAAGAGAGAATTTTATTAATTCTCTTTTTTAAATAAAATATCTATCGTAATATTGCAATGTAATAATATAAACTCATGGGCTTAACCAAAACAGAACATTTTACGACTCAACAAAATGAGTTGGCAAACATTGCCAAGGCTCTTGGGCATCCTGCACGGGTAGCCATTATTGAGTTCTTGCTCAAAACCAATAATACTTGTATCTGTGGGGATATTGTAAACGAATTACCCTTGGCACAACCCACCGTTTCACAGCATTTGAAGGAATTGAAAAATGCTGGAATCATCAAAGGAAGTATTGAAGGAACGGCTATTTGCTATTGCATTGACGAAAAAGCTATTCAATTTTTGAAAGGATTTTTTGATAACATTTTACAAAATTTGGAAGCCAAGAAAATAAGTTGTTGTTAAATTTTAAACAAATAAAATCATGAAACTATCAGAAGTAAAAACGATATTAGAATCTGCCCAAAATGTGGCATTTGAGTTGCAAAATGGACAAAGAGTTCCCGAACATTTTCATGTAACGGAAGTAGGTATTATTACCAAAAACTTTATTGATTGTGGCGGTACTGTTCGCAATGAGAAGGTGGCAAACTTCCAACTTTGGAACGCTAACGATTTGGAACACCGTTTAAAACCACAGAAATTATTAAATATTATTGCTCTTTCTGAAAAGGTTTTGGGCATGGAAGATTTAGAAATTGAAGTAGAATACCAAGCCGAAACTATCGGTAAATACGATTTGGCTTTCAATGGCGAAAAATTTGTATTGGTTTCTAAGCAAACAAATTGCTTGGCATCGGATGCTTGTGGGATTCCACCCGTGAAAAAAAGAATCAGTTTGGCAGATTTAGAAATGGCGGCTCCTGCCTGTACGCCTGGGGGTGGATGTTGTTAGTATAATTTTTAATTTACTCTTATGAAAATTGCCTTATTCAGTGACATTCACGCTAATTTACCCGCTTTTGAAGCCGCATTAAAGAGTATTGAACAGCAAAAACCCGATGCCATTTATTGCTTGGGTGATTTAGTAGGATATCACGTGTTTCCTAATGAAGTAATCCGTTTGATGAGAAAGCATCGTATTGCCACCATTGCAGGAAACCACGATGCGAAGGTCAAAAAATTAACGGAAGAACAATTGACCGAAACGAGTAAAAACTATGCTTACGGCATTATAGGGCAATCCGAAAAACAGTATTTAGCTACTTTACCCGCTCATATTCAAGTAGATTTTGACTTGAATGAAGAAAAATTAAAAATGCTTTTAGTTCATGGAAGCCCAAGTAGTTATAATGAATATCTATTGGAAGATAAAGACGAAACCGAATTTATCGAAGTTTTCAAGCAAGCAGGAGTCGATATTTTATGTTTTGGGCATTCTCATAAACCTTACCATCGTATTCTTAGCGAAACCATTGGAGAAACCACAAGGTATTATCACGCTATTAATACAGGGTCAGTTGGGAAACCAAAAGATGGAAACCCACAAGGCGGTTATGTATTATTACACATTCATAAAAATAGTGGAAAACTGTTTGAAGATAGCCTTCAAGTACAATTTATCCGCTTTGATTATGACCTTGAATTATCAGCCAAAGCCATTGAAGAAAGTCCTTTACCAAATGAATTTGCCGAAATGTTAAGAAAGGCTTTTTAAATTCACAGGATGAGTTTTCCCAATAGAATTATATTATACTCAGAAGCACATTTGGCTCAGAATTGAAAACCAAATCGCATACTAATTAAATACCAACCCCTAATAAAATGAGTGCAAATAATTGTAATCCTACCCAAAGAAAAAAACTCAGTTTTCTTGACCGTTTTTTAACGCTTTGGATATTTATCGCCATGTTTATTGGCGTTGGCATTGGGTATTTTTTTCCTAATTCTTCCACTTTCATCAATTCATTTTCCAGCGGAACAACCAATATTCCTTTGGCAGT
>JANPGQ010000092.1:0-4070 GCA_031423975.1 Cytophagales bacterium
GAGAAATTTGCTACTAAAATGGTGGATGGAACTTGGACGGGTTCGATGTGTTTGACAGAACCACAAGCGGGAAGTTCATTGTCGGACGTGGTAACAACTGCCACGCCACAAGCGGATGGAACATACAAAATTAAAGGTCAAAAAGTATTTATATCGGCAGGAGACCACGATATTGCGGATAATATTGTTCACTTAGTTTTGGCTCGTATTGATGGAGCTCCACTAGGAACGAAGGGGATTTCGTTGTTGGTAGTTCCTAAATTTAGAGATAACGGCAGTGGTTCATATACCGAAGACAACGATGTAATTTCAACGGGTATTTATCACAAAATGGGTCAGAAGGCTACACCAGCCATGCACTTGACTTTTGGTGATAAAGATAATTCGGTAGGATATTTAGTGGGAGAACCCAATCAAGGTTTGAAATATATGTTCCAAATGATGAACGAGGCTCGTTTGGGCGTTGGTATGGGCGGAACATACATTGCATCAGCCGCTTATTATGCCTCTTTGGAATATGCAAAAGAGCGTCCACAAGGAAGACGTTTGAATAATAAAAACTTAGAAGAAGGACAAACTTTCATCATCAATCACCCAGACGTAAAACGGATGCTTTTATTCCAAAAAGCCATCGTGGAGGGTTCTTTGGGGCTTTTGATGGAATGCTATTTGTGGGAAGACATGATAAATGCCTTGGGGCGTGATTCGGAAGAAGCCAAACCATACCATTTAATGTTGGATATGATGACAACAGTTGCCAAAACTTATCCTGCCGAAATGGGTATCAAATCAGTGAACGAGGGCTTGCAAGTTTTTGGTGGATATGGTTATACCGAAGATTTTCCATTGGAACAAATGGCTCGTGATATTCGTATTATGTCGATTTATGAAGGCACAACGGGGATCCACTCTTTGAATTTGTTGGGACGTGGAATTACTGCCAACGGTGGAAAAGGACCTCAATTATTATTTGCAGAAGTGTTAAAAACCATCGAAGAATCAAAAACCCACGATGATTTGAAACCTTATGCTGAGAAATTGGAAAAGGAATTAGGTCGTTTACAGAAAGTTACTATGCACCTCATGAGTATTGCTGCCAAAGGAGATAACGAAGTTTTCTTGGCAGATGCCAACCTTTATATGGAAATGTTCGGAATTGTAACGGTTGCTTGGATATGGTTGAAACAAGGAATTGTGGCTAAAAATGCTTTGGTAACGAATAGTTTTGAAGGAGATGAATTGGGATTTTATGAATCAAAACTTCATACGATGAAATTCTTCTTCCATTATGAATTAATAAAAACATTAAGTTTAGCCGCTCGATTGTTAGATACCGAAGTATTGACAATCAACAGAGAGTTTGAACTTGCCGTTTAGCTTTTTGAAATTACAAACACATCAATCAAACTAAAATCCTTGCCTTCGGGTGAGGATTTTTTTGTTATCCCAAATCAATTTTCTATCTTGTGTATGTATAAATATCAATACCCCAAACACATCAACTTAAAATAATCGCTATCAATCATTATGTTTTTAACAACTTTACTTTTGAGACATTTTTTCAAAATAACCTTTGCTTGTATAACGCTCTGGGCTTGTAATTTTATTGACAAGACTAAAAACCTATTTCATAAAGATGAAATAAAATGGCAAAACTTGTCCTGCGATACAACCCAAACTGTCAATAATTTAACAGTTTATGACGTTGCTCAAACTTTTTATTATTCAGATACTTTGCTTCATCAAAAACTGACGGTTCAGAA
The DNA here is from genome assembly GCA_031423975.1 of Cytophagales bacterium. Classification (GTDB taxonomy): domain Bacteria; phylum Bacteroidota; class Bacteroidia; order Cytophagales; family Spirosomataceae; genus Arcicella. Next base: position 1,764 of record JANPGQ010000092.1, read on the forward strand.
GGTTTTCGTAGCAATTATTGATTCAGAAGATAGTATAAAAGTTGGTGGGGTGTTGGCTCAGAATGATGAACGTCCCCAAATAATTGGTGGTTCTTCGATCCAATTCACTTGGCAGGAACAAGAATATTTATGGGCTTTGGCAGCACAACCTCGGTATCTTTATCATCGCTGGGAGAAATTATTAGTGGATGAACGGGTTAATTTCTTAGCAAAAAGAGATTCTATTCATACGGTAATGAAAAATAAGATTGGCCCAATCAAAATTATTTCAGATTTACGGTCAATGGCTAATCAGCAACGATATTTAGAGAAGAATAAAACAGCATCACCCATTTCGATGCACAATTTTGGTTTTGCGGCAGATTTTGCCATTTTTCGGAATAACAGAATTTCCAATAATTTATCCCTTTATAATCCATTGAATGACCTCACAGCACAGCAGGGCATGACTTGGGGTGGAAATTTCATAGGATTTTTAGACCCTGGACACATTCAATTATTTAAAAATGGGGCAGAAATGCTCAGGAAATATCCAGACTTGATTTTTGAATTTGAGCCTTACCGCCCACAATATAATGCTTGGATGAATAAGATGATAAACTGGGGAAAAGAAGAAAAAGCGGGCGATACCAAAGAGTTATTGGTTGAATTGAATAAGTTTAAAAAAGATAAGCCATGTCCCTGTTTAGAAGGGAAAATAAATAATACAAATTCAAAACTGGATGAAATTAAACAGAAAATTCAGAGTCTGGGCTATCAGCAAAATACTGATTTGTTGTTAATGGGAGATGTGAAGGCTCAAACTATTTCACTCACTACACTCAATGGCACAATTGTTTACGAAATAGGGAAATGGAAATAAATCCTCAAAACAAAAAATCTCAATGAAGTTCATGAATCAACCCTTACCTTTTATTGCAAGGTTTGCTTTTGCCCTTATGGCGGTTACTATTTTAGTATATTGGCTAATGGTTTTACAAGATATTTTAGTGCCTCTTTTTATTGCTATTATCCTTTCGATGTCTATTTTTCCAGTAGCTAATTGGTTGGAAAACAGAGGTTTAGGGAGGGTTTGGGCGGTTGCGTTTACTCTATTGTTATTTTCTGTAATAGCAGGTTTTATCTTGTGGTTGGCTTCTACCCAGATTGCAAATTTTGGCGAAATGTTGCCCCAATTACAAACCAAATTTTCGGGCTGGGGTAATACTATACAGTCATGGGCAGAAAATAATTTTCATGTGGGCAAAAAGGCTCAAATTGCCAAATTACGCCAATATGGAACAGGAATGTTGAGTACAGGAGGAAGTGTTTTCACAACTGCCTTAGCTACTACGAGCAATGTTTTGGGCAATATGTTGTTGATACCCATTTATATGTTCTTCCTTTTATATTATCGAGATTTTTTTAAGATGTTTTTTTATAAACTTTTTAAAAATATTAGTCGCTCGAAAATAGATGCAGTTCTCTCAAAAATCTATGCCGCCGTTCACAGTTATCTTACGGGTTTAGTTACAGTGACGCTCATTGTGGGAACACTCAATACCATTGGTTTATTGGCTTTGGGCATTGATTATGCTCTTTTTTTCGGATTCTTAGCGGCGGCACTTTTGGTAATCCCTTTCATCGGAATTTTGATAGGTTCAATTTTACCCATTATAGTAGCATTAATTACTAAAGATTCACCCATGTATGCAGTGGGTGTAGCGGGGGTTTTTCTCTTTGTACAGTTTTTGGAAGGTAATTTTATTACCCCTCAAATAGTAGGTTCAAAGATTAGTATTAATGGATTGGTTGCTATTATTGCCCTATTATTAGGGTCGGCTCTGTGGGGGATTTCGGGTATGGCGTTATCCTTACCAACTATTGCGATTTTGAAAGTGATTTTTGATAACGTTCCTGACTTACAACCTTACGGCTATTTGATGGGCGAACCAGACCATGACCGATTATTAGAGCAAAAAAAGCGGAAAATTCAAGATTTAGTTCCAGATTTGGTAGATTCAATTGTGGAAACTACCGAAGATGTTAGAGCAATTGTGATAGGTAAAAGACGAAAGAAACAGGAGAGGATTGATTAATTTAACTTACATTAAAGCCATTTATTTTTTTTAAAAGAATAAAAATGTAATTAAATTTTTATTCTACCAATTATTAATAATTTTACAGTTCAAACACTTAAAACCCTCAGCATAAATGAAAACCACATTTACCATCCTTCTATTATTATTTTTTCTTCCCGCTTTTTGCCAAATAAAATTTGAAAAAGGCTACATTATTGATTTTTCAGATATTAAAATTGATTGTTTT
>JANPGQ010000093.1:0-3735 GCA_031423975.1 Cytophagales bacterium
CAGCCATAAAATCCGCCTTGTTTTACGCTCGTGAGGTAATCAGGTACTAATTCGTCACCCAATTCATCCCGTTCATTCACGGCAGTCCAGAGCGTTTGTGTGCCAGGTGCCCAATCCATACCAACAGGATTACGAAGCCCGTGTGCATAAATACGTTCGCCCGAACCGTCCAGATTTACCTCCAAAATATCGGCTCGCCGCATTTCATTATCCAATCCTTTTTCTGCTACATTTGTCCCTGAACCCACCCCAATATAAATCTTATCTTTTTTGGCATTGGTAATAATATTTCGTGTCCAATGTCGATTGTATTCTCCTGCTGGTAACGGAACAATTTTTTGTCCTGCCCCTCTGATGATGGTATCACCCATTTTATAATCGTATTTCATCAAGCCATCAGTATTGCCTATATAGAAACTATTTCCGATAATTAACATTCCAAAAGGTTGATTTAAATCAGTCATGAAAGTGTATTTTTTCTCGGCAATTCCATCTTTATTTTCATCCCTAAAAAGGGTAATTCTATTGGCACTTTCGCCAATATGTTGGGTTTTTATTTTACGGGAAATTTTTGCTCCAACTTTTAAAACACCTTTCAAAATGGTGTTGGATTCTGCCACAAAAATATCGCCATTATCTGCCGTATAAATCCAACGGGGATGCTCCATGCCATCGGCAAATTTATTTACTTCAAAACCATCGGGTGCAACAGGCATTTTACCATCTTTCCAACCCACCACTTCACTAAAATTCTGAACTGATTTGGTTTCATTAGGTGCGGGTAGATTTTGAGCCGTATAGTTAGACGTATTTACAGAACCCCCAAACGAATCATTGTTGGTCATTTTCTTATTGCAAGAAGTCAATCCTAAAAAAAGGAGTAGAACTATTTTATAATTTCGTATCATTGTTGATGTCAATTAATATTATACTTTTTTACGTGATTTTATGAAGCTAAAAATGCAATTAAATCAGAATTTAGCCGTGTTTTTTCTGTATAAAATAAACCGTGTGCTGCTCCTGGATAAACGATAAACTCATTGTCGGCAATAACCTTAGCCGATTCTTTTCCACTCGGGTCAATGGGCACTGTTTCGTCTTCATCGCCATGAATAATAAGGGTTGGAACGTTTACAGTCTTCATTTCAGCTCGGAAATCACTAGATGAAAAAGCCTTTGCACACATCAACGTTGCACGGGGAGAAGCTACTGAACAGAGCATACGGTAATAGTCCAAAAGTGGCTCACTAACGGGTTTGCTAAACATCGTTATTCCGAAAAACGTCTTGCCAAAAGCATCTAAAAAGCCAATTCTATCATCTTGCATTTTCATTGCCATATCGTCAAATACTTCCTGAGGTACACCATTTGGATTGGTGTCAGAATGGAGCATATAAGGCGTTACTGAAGATATTAAGACTGCCTTGATAACATCTTTTCCAGCATAGCGGCTGAAATAACGAACCACTTCACCGCCACCCATCGAAAAGCCAACCAAGGTAATATTTCTAAGATTCAGATGGTCAATTAATGCCTTCAAATCGTCCGTCATAGTGTCATAATCATAGCCATCCCAAGGTTGTGAAGATTTTCCAAAACCTCTTCTATCGTAAGTAATAACTCGATAGCCCGCTTCAACCAGATCATTAATTTGATATTCCCACATTTCGGCACTTAGAGGCCAGCCGTGAATTAAAATAACTGGTTTGCCTTTTCCATAATCATTGTAATGTAATTTTACAGGATAACCTGCAGTGCCTTTGTTTATTTCTAAGTAATTCATAATGAACGGTCTATAAGATTAAATTTATGTTTTTGTAAATTCATAATATACTAAGCTATAAAATTATGCCATCAGAAATACGCTAAAAAATATAGTTTATATAATCTCTTTGTAGAATTAATTGCCCAACAAAACAGAAAACTCCATACAAATAACTTTTGATTATTGATACTGGGTTCATTGTAAGTACATAAACAAAAAATGGGTCATAAATCTCTGATTAACAGAATTTTATGACCCATTTTGCTGGTATTTTAATTAGTGATTTAGGCGGATTACGCATCCAATTATAGGTAAGTCAATAACTATGCCAAAATACTTTAGCTGTCGGCTTTTGGATTTCGGCTGCTGGCTATAATTCTGATTATTTTTCGATATTATCAAAAAAATGAATTATTTTTACTCAATACTAAAAACATCAACCCCAATACTAAATTCATGAAAAAATATCTTTTGCCATTAATTTGTGTTCTACCGTTTATTTCCTGTCGAACTACTGCTCAATTATCACCCGATTTGCTTGCCAAAACCATTACTGAAGCGGAACTCAAAAAGCACTTGGTTTACATCGCTTCTGATAGTATGAGAGGGCGTGATACTGGCTCGCCCGAGCAAAAAATTGCGGCTCAATATATAGCCAAACAGTTTGACAGTTATGGCTTAAAAGGTCCCGTAGGTACGGATAATTCACACCTCCAATTGGTTGATTTAGTGAAGCGTGCTTGGGGAGATTTTTATGTAAAAGCTAATAAGAAGAAATACCAATATTTGACGGATTTTATCTCAAACTCAGCCGTGGCAATGCCCAAAGAAATGGATTTTCAAACGGCTTTTGTAGGTTATGGTATTGAGGATAAGTTGTTTAACGATTATGCAGATATTGACGTAAAAGATAAAGTGGTGATAGTATTTGAAGGTGAACCACGTATGGCAGATGGTAATTATTTGGTTTCAGGCGATACAGAAATGTCGAAATGGAGCAAAGGAAGCGAGGCTTGGAAAGAGAAAATGAATCTTGCCAAAAGTCATGGAGCAAAAGCATTATTATTGATTTCAAAACAGGCGGTTGAGGAGTTTGAAAAGACTGTGAAACAACGCCAAACCATGATGAAACGTTTTGGCAATGCCCGCTTAGGTTTCCGTGAAACTTCCGACCCACAAGGTTCTGATTTTGCAGTTTTGACCATTGGGCAAAATATGGCGGCTGAAATGTTGGGGACAACAATAAACGAGTTTGAAGCCTTGAAAATGAAGACTTTGGAAACGAAAAAATCATTGAGCGGTTCGATAAAATCTCAATCTTTGAGCATGAAAATAGAAAGAACAGTTGATGGTATTGAGACCTACAACGTGTTGGGATATTTGGAAGGCACGGATAAAAAAGACGAGTTGGTTATCATCACTTCGCACTACGACCACGTGGGAGTGATTGATGGCAAAATCTATAATGGAGCAGATGATGACGGATCGGGAACGGTATCGGTTTTGGAAGTGGCTCAGGCATTCAGTGAAGCCGCAAAAACAGGGCAAAAACCCCGTAGAAGCGTTTTATTTATGACGGTTACGGGTGAAGAAAAGGGACTTCTTGGTTCAGAATACTACGTAAAACATCCAGTTTTCCCTTTGGCAAATACCGTTTGCGACATTAATATTGACATGGTAGGACGTACCGACAAAGACCACGAAGGCAAGGGTGACTATATTTATGTAATTGGTTCAGATAAACTTTCATCTGAATTGCACTCGGCTTTGTTGGAACAAAATACCAAATACGGCACGCCCATAGAATTAGATTTTAGATACAACGACCCCAACGACCCGAATCGTTTTTATTAAACTACAGACCATTATAATTTTTCTAAAAACAAAAATCCAGTACCCATTTTCTTCAACGGAGTGCATTACGAATATAACCAAACTACCGATGACGTTTAGAACATTTAATTCAATAA
>JANPGQ010000094.1:0-2926 GCA_031423975.1 Cytophagales bacterium
ATTCCATTCTTGATTGCCGCCGTGATACCCATCGCAATATTTCCTTCGGTTTGGGCTTTGATATTGTCTGGATTTACCGTCATTCCGCAGTCAAGAACCGAAACAACCTTTTCAATTTTTACGCCTTTTCCTTTCTTAGAAACCGTAACGGCATGGGCTACAATTGTCCCAAATGAACGAGCAATGGCAATACCAATCGCTTGATTTTCAGGGAGTTTCTGGTGGTAATTACTTTTCTTGGCTAAGGTTTGCAAAACCTTCGTAAATCTTGGAGCATCTGCCAATGTTTCCAATCTAAAAGCTAATGGGTCGGCTTGGGCAGCGTGTGCCAATTCGTCCGTAAAACTCTCTTGTCCGAAAGCGGTAGTCGAAGAATAAACTGAACGCCACCAAACAATGGGAATATCAGTTTCGGCTAAATGAAAAGTCAATTTTCTATTGGCAAAATCATAAGGACTGTCTTCCATATTAGCCGTTTCAGGAGCCCAGTCGTCTGGCATTCCTTTCAGAGGTGCCTTGAAAACTTGGTGCATAATTGAACTACCCACAATTTTATGATGATGTGCAATCACTTCATTTTTATCGTTTAAACCACCTTCCAAAACCGATAACATTCCTGGGCGGAAAGGTCCTTGCATGGTATCATCTTCACGAGTCCAAATTAATTTTACGGGAGCTTTTATTTGTTTTGAAATATTACAAGCCTCTAAAACGTAATCGTAATAGGCTTTTCTACCGAAAGAACCACCCATAAAAGGAACATTTACTTTTACGTTTTCAGGCTTAATTTTCAGGTAGTCAGAAACTTGCTGAATCAGGCCATCAGGACCTTGGATGGGTGCCCAAAGTTCCACTTTGTCTCCCTGCACCCAAACCGTAGCATTTTGTGGTTCAATAGCCGCATGAGCTACAAAAGGTGTTTGGTACGAAGCCGATAGCTTTTTTGTCGCACCCGCAAGAGCAATATCAAAATCGCCATGAGTATCTTTTTTATAAACTTCACCCTTCGTTTTTCCTAAATTTTGCAGGTCGGCAAAGTACGCATCAGTTGAAATTTTATCCGAACCTTGAGCATCCCACTTTATTTTCAAGGCTTTTCGTCCTTTGAGGGCAGCCCAATAATTATCCGCCACTACCGCCACGGCTTCAACAGTTTTGTGGGGCATTGTTCGTTCCGTTTTTATCACATATTTTACGCCTTTTATTTTCTTTGTTTCAGAATCATCAAAGCTCAAAACTTTTCCATGAATTGTGGGCGAACGCTCAATACTGGCAAATAACATTCCAGGTACGTTGGAATCCATTCCATAAATTGCCGTTCCGTTTACTTTTGAAGGAATCTCTGGACGAGCCACCGACTTACCTAAGAGTTTGAAATCTTTAGGGTCTTTGAGTTTTGGCTCTTTCGGCACTTCCAATTTAGAGGCTTCCTCCACTAATTCACCGTAGGTAAATGATTTGTTAGAAGGCTTATGGATTACCTTTGCATTTTCTGCAAAACACTCGTTTACAGGGACTTGCCATTTTTTAGCCGCTGCCGTTATCAACATTTCACGCACTGCTGCACCTGCCTTACGCATAGGAATCCAACGGGTACTGATAGACGATGAACCACCAGACATTTGATTTCCGTACTTCCCCTGTCCGTCAGTATTTTTGATTTCTACTTGGTCGAGCGTAACTTCCAATTCTTCTGCCAAAAGCAAAGGCAAAGACTGGTGAGTACCCTGTCCCATGTCTGGACGAGCATTGAAAAGTGTAATCTTCCCCGCATCATTTATCAAAATGTACGGGTTCAATTCAAGCCCCGCTGTGCTGAGATTGGTAGTGTCAATCTTATGAACGGAACCTTCTCCTTTACCAAAAGCGGGTAAAGAAAAACCGATAGCCAACAGGGAAGTGGCTTTTATGAAGTCTCTGCGTGAGTTGTTTTGTGTCATGGCTTTACAAATTCTTTATAAATTACTTACCAATTATTTTGTTTTCTTTTACAACTAAATTATTTGTGCAAAACCTTATCCCAAAACCGTCAAAGCTCTATTTAATCTTTCCATCACCTCATCCTTACCCATAATTTCCATTGAAAGCATTAAATCTGGACCAGCGTTTGCACCCGTGAGGGCTACTCGCAACATTTGCATAATTTTACCCATTTTGATGCCTGCCTTTTCTAATTCTGATGATAAAGCGTGCTTGATTTCATCAGCTACAAAACTTTCAATACTTGGTAAAATGTTCACAAAAGCGGTAATTCCATTTCTGGCATCATCGTTCCATTTAGCGGCTACGATTGTTTCATCGTAAACGGTTGGGGCAGTCAAAAGTGCTTTTGTTTCTTGCGTTATTTCTTGTGGAAATGTTACTCTTTCTTTAAACAAATGTACTATTTTTTTTGCTTTATCTGTCTCTAAATCAGGTAAATATGTTTTGGCTAAATCTTCGTCAGCTTGCAATTTTAGATATTGCTGATTGTACCATTTTGCCTTATTTATGTCAAATTTCGCCCCTGATTTATTAATTCTTTCTAAACTAAAAGCCTCAATCAATTCGTCCATCATAAACATTTCTTGCTCCGTGCCAGGATTCCAACCTAAAAATGCCAAGAAATTTACCATTGCTTCTTTCAAATATCCTTCTTCTCTAAAACCAATTGCTTTACTACCATCAAGATTCGTCCATTCCAAAGGAAATATGGGAAATCCGCCCGAGTCTGCATCTCTTTTCGAGAGTTTTCCGTTGCCTTCTGGTTTCAACAAAAGGGGCAAATGAGCAAATTGTGGCATGGTGTCTTCCCAACCAAAAGCACGATATAACAATACGTGAAGCGGTGCGGAAGGCAACCATTCTTCGCCCCTGATTACGTGGGTAATCTCCATCAAATGGTCGTCCACCACGTTGGCAAGGTGATAAGTTGGCATTCCGTCTG
>JANPGQ010000095.1:0-13142 GCA_031423975.1 Cytophagales bacterium
CTCCGTCTGGATTAATGATAACGCCTGGGTCTATGGCACAAAATACCTTCCTGACTTTTATTTCACCGTTCACTATTTCCACTTCCGCCACTTGGGCAACGGGCGTATTTACGTCAATGGAACACGCCAAACCTCTTGCTCTGCCCTCTGGAAGCGGTTTTCCCCAGTTTGATTTTTCGGCTACGGCTTTCAAAACTCCTTTAATGGTTTCACTTCTTGGGTCATTTGCCAAATGTCTGAGCCTAAAATTTAGAGGGTCTTGTTTGGTTTGATGTGCCAATTCGTCCATGAAAGATTCAATGGCAAAGGCATTAGGCAAAAGTCCCAAACCCCGCCACCAGCTGGTCTGAAAAGGCAGTTCTTTGTGCCAAGCGGTGGTGTTGTAATTGGGAATATTTAGGTAGTGAATCATGCCTCCACGCCAAGCACCAATGTCTGCCCCCACAATCATTTTGACCATTGAAGAGGGTACTGGAAACAAATTATCAAATAAAGCAGAGTTGAAAGCCACGTCCGAACTGGCGGCGTGATGTTCCATTGCCAAAATGCTACCGTCTGGATTTAGCTTGGCTTTCAACACATTATGACTCGGTGGACGTAAAAAACCGTTCTGAAATTCCTCCGTTCTTTCAAAGAAAACATGAACGGGTTTGCCAACTGCTTTCGACATTAAAGCGGCTTCAACGGCATGGGGCGTTTGCAAACGGCGACCAAAACCTCCACCAATATACTGCGTTTGAATATCTACTTTTTCTTTATCAATATCAAGGGCTTCGGCAACGTTTTTCTGGGTTACTTTTACCACCTGCGTACTCATTTTTATCACCACTGCACCATCTTGATAAAAGGCGGCCGCACCGTTGGGTTCTATTTGAGCATGAACTCCTAAAGGACTAAAATATTCTTTCTCCACCACGCCCGACTCTTGAATATAGGTACTGGTTTTGCCCTCTTTCTGAATCATTACATCATTGCCCACTCCTACTTTTATCAAGGCTTCTACATCACTTTGTTGCACCAATTTGTCGGGCATTTCCCAATCAATTTTTAGCTGACGTTTAGCATCTTCGGCTTCAATTCTGGAAGTAGCCACTACGCCCACGAAGTCTTTTTCTACCACCACTTTCACTACGCCAGGCATTGAGGCTACATTTCCCACCTCAACACTATTAAACTTTGCTCCAAAAACGGGCGGACGAGCAACCGAACCATAGAGCATATTCGGGAAAGACGAATCAATGCCATAGACGGCTTGACCCTTCACTTTTGCCTCCAAATCTAAGCGAGGGAGGGCTTTGCCGATCAGTTTAAATTCGGAAGGAGATTTGAGAATGGGTTTGGCAACTTCAATTTTCCAGTTGGTTGTTTTGGAAGCAATTTCGCCAAAAGTAATAGACTTAGATTTTCCAGAAACTACGCCATCTTTTACGGTCAATGTATTGGCAGGAACGCCCAAGAGGATAGCTGCATTAGCCTTTATCAATTCCCGCATCATAGCTGCCACTTCACGCAGAGGCGTATATAAACTTGAAACCGATAAACTGCCCCCCGTAGAAAGAGCATCAACGGGTCTGTTGATAGAAGAAGCATGAACCACCATAATTTGTTTCCAATCTGCCTCTAATTCTTCGGCGGCAATTTGGGCAATGGCAGTGAAGATACCCTGTCCCATTTCCACTTTAGGCGAGTGAATAATTAACTCGCCATCGGGTTTTAGTTCAAACCAAAGTTCGGGTGGCGTATCGTTTTTATAACCCCCAGGTTCTTGGTCTGCTTTGTGGGCAATTTGCCTACGCAAAGGTCCACAGCCAACTACACCTATGCCTACTAATAAGCCTAAACCAACACCAGTTTTAATAAGAAAATTACGACGATTTACAACAGGCTTTGCCATGATTTGAGAAGAGTTGAGAGGTTCAATTATTGATTACTTGCATGAATAGAGGCAGCTTTATGAATGGCTTTCCGAATGCGAAAATAGGTTCCACAACGACAAATATTGGTAATATTATCATCAATATCTTGGTCGGTAGGGTTGGGGATTTTGTCTAATAAATTGGCAGTAGCCATCATGAAACCAGGCTGACAATAACCGCATTGCGGTACAATTTCCTCAATCCAAGCCTGTTGAACTGCCTGAATCGTAGTATTTTGAGTGCCTTCGATGGTAGTAATATTTTTTCCTTCGGCAAATTTTGCCGCATACGAACACGACCGCACGGCATCACCGTCAATATGCACCGTACAAGCCCCACACAAGGCTTTTCCACAACCAAATTTTGTGCCTTTCAAAGCTACCACGTCTCTAATTACCCACAGCAAAGGCATATTTTCGGGAACATCTACAGCATAAGGTTTTTCATTAATGGATAAGTTGAGTTTCATAATTTTGAAAGTTTAAATTGAAATGATTGTATGAATTTGGATTCGCCAGATTAGAGGATTATTTGGATTGTAAGTCATATCAGTATAAATCCAAATAATCCGTAAATTAGGCGAATCCAAATTCAGACAAATATTATTATTTCGGAACAACCGCCCCGTTATCCGCCCATTCGTGAACTGCCTTGGCAAATTCTTGCTGAGTCAGGGGAGGCAATGCTCTACCAGCACCAGGTTTGAAACCCCAATTTACCAAAGAATCCTTGGTCATGTGTTCTACCAAAGCCGCCACATCACGCCCCTTATTTTTTGATTTATCCAGAATTGCTTGTCCCAATTGGGCATCAGTCAGCCCTTGCCAACCCATACTTTTGGGCGCTAATTTCCAATGAGGTGCCCCTGGGGCATTTGAATAGGGATTATTCTCTTTTTGATGACAAGTGTTACACCGCATCACGGATAATCCCTCATCATCTTTACCCCGTTGTACGTTGAAAAGATGTACATGAGCATCGTTGCCCTGACGTGGGTGGTCGTCGGAAGGATGGCAATTCATACAACGCTGATGTTTGATAACTTTTAGCATCGAATTAAAAGCTAACAAAGATTTTTGCTGTTTTTCAAGAGAGATTTTTTGAGGAGAGACATCTTTCCGCCATGCAGACATACTAATGAGTGCAACGGTCAAAAAGGCAATTGTTATAAGGCTGAAATTTTTCATAATTGAAAGCGTTGAGGAATAAATAAGGGCAGTCCTATAAACTGCCCTTACGCTAACAAAATCATCTAAAATATTATGCCACACTCTATTTCTTCCTTTTTAAAGCCAAATCATGAGCAGTATCATAATAACTTCGTAGATTGCTCCAATCAAAAGTATCAGAAATGCTTTCTACTCTATTTCTTTGCGTAATTCTTTCACGGAGAGATTGCTTTACAAATTTCAACATCATTTCTGATAATTGTTCGGCGGCTTTGTGGAAATCTTGGGTTTTACGATTTACTACCATTACGCCCCATTGTTCATAATCACGCATAATTTGCATCATGTAGTCGCCAAAACCCGAAAGGTCGGAAGTAATAGTCGGTACGCCTCTGGCAATACATTCAAGCGGTGTATATCCCCACGGTTCATAATAACTTGGGAACACGCCTAAGTTGCATCCACGCACAAATTGCCCGTAATCTAAACCAAAAAGTGGATTGGTTGAAACGATAAAATCTGGGTGATAAACAATTTTTACTTTATCTTCGGGATTGTTCATCAGGTTCATTTTACGGGTAAAATCCGTAATGCCATCTTCTTCTTTCAAAAGGTGCGTAACTACTTTTGGACGTTTGTTGGTCTTCCAAGTTTGGATAGTTCTACGGAGTCTCAAACGCCAATAATCATCTACAAACAGGTTTAAATCAGGCGTTTTCAAATCCGTTGCGGAAGCGGATGCTTGAAATAATTTATCCCCAATTTCCTTCTCAATCGCTTTGCAGGTTTCATGAATTTCGTCCATCACTGCCCTTGATTGTAATACTTCGGGGTCGATTGAATAGTAAGGTTGTTTTGTAATAAAAAACATTACAACGGTTTTATCAATCTTGGCTTGTTTCATTTTCCAGTTCAAACGAGCAAGGGCTTCGAGTGTGATGTCGTAGCCTTTATTGGAGAATTCATACCGTCCAGAGGTAAAGAAATAAAGCGTTTTGTCAAGGTCAAAAGGTTGGCTTTGGAAAAAATGCCCCATTACAAACTCATTGATACGGTCTTTGAATTTGGTGTGCAGATTTTGATGTTCGTGCATTGCCGAAAAACGGGTGATATTTAGTCCGTTTGGCAGGATTAAATCGGGCACTTTTCCTAATAAAAATTCACACTCACGGGCGGTTACATCGCTCACGGTGGTCATCACGTTACACAGGTTTGCTGCCAAGCGTTCCACCGTTGCTTGGGTTTCTATGCCGTAGTGCCTCGCTTCATCTAACCAATTGAAGGTATGGAGTTTATCGTAAAAATCGGGTACATTTCCCGCCAAGTATCTGCCCAACATCGTTGCGTGCGTAGTGAAAACGGTGGCTACTTTTACGTTATCAGCTTTCAAATCTGGCACACAGGTTGCTGCCATCCATTCGTGGATATGAGCCACAATTTCAGACTTATTTCCTTGGTCTTGCGAGAGTTCAGTCAAGAAAATACGAATCATTTCTCCGAACAAAATAGTCTGATTCACAATGTCCTCAACATTGATAGTTGAAACCCCGTGTCTATCCCAAAGTTTGCCTTTCAGATCGTTAATTCTATCGGAGATTGAAGCTAAGTCAAACAGTACAATGCGAGGTTTACCCGTAATTAGCCAATAGCCATAATGCACACCCAAACCCGCAGCACGCATTTTTTGGATAGTTTTTCCCAAAATAGAATCGTCTAAATCATGGATGGGTTCAAACTCAGCGGAGGCAGTTTGGGGAAAATACGGACCTAAAAGGAAATAATTATTCCCCCACTTTTCTACCATTGAAGGCACTTTGGTACGAATAACGGTGTAAATTCCACCGACTTGATTACAGGTTTCCCAAGCAATTTCGATGAGAACTTTTTGCTTGCTGGCAGATGATTTGATTGGGTTTTGAATTTCCATTATTTTTGCGGTTAACGGTTTAAAAGGTACACGGTGAACGGTTGTGGTAGAAAAGGTGGACGAATTTATTTACAAAAAGTGATTTTTTTAAAAATAATTTCAAAACTACTCCCTCAAAACTGTTTACCTTGTACCGTTTACCTTGTACCGAAAAATTAGTCTTCTAATATATTTCCCATAAAGGTACTTTTAAGGGCAAATGAAATTAAGAAAAAAACAATTGCCCACCGCAAATATGGGTGATAAAAATCTTGAACATTGCGATATTGGTTCTGTTTTATCTCGGTTTTCTCAAAAAGGTTGATTTCTTTGAAGATATTTTCCAAAGAGCGAGCATCCGTAGCCCGAAAAAATTTCCCTTCGCTGATTTTGGCAATTTCTCTGAGCGTTCCTTCATCCACTTTATCAGTTGGATTTTTATCCGTTCCCACCGCAATTGTATAAACTCGCACGCCAAAAGCCTGGGCTAATTGGGCGGAAGTTACGGGGTCAAGATTGCCAGCAGTATTATCACCATCCGAAATCAAAATTGCTACTTTACTTTTAGAATCAGAATCTCTCAAATTATTTATACACATTCCAAGTGCATTGCCGATAGCTGTGCCAGAATAATGAAGGTCATCAGAAGACATATATTCAATATACTCATTAAGCATCTCATAATCTGTTGTCAAGGGGCATCTTGGATATGGTTCACCAGAAAATATAACCAGCCCAATGCGATCGTCAGTGCGTCCTTTTATAAACTGATTTGCTACATTTTTAGCCACTACCAATCTGCTGGGTGGAATATCTTTATCGTCCATTGATTTTGAAATATCCATTGCCAACATAATGTCTATTCCTTCGGCATATTGTTCAGATTCAGACACCGAACGTTGCGGACGAGCCAGAGCAATCATCATCAAAGCAATGGTGAAAGACAAAAATATGCCAGGAATAAACCGCAAGAAACTCACCCAACTGGATTTAATGTCATTGGCAGGAAAAGAGACATTTAGTTTTTGTGTAGAACTACTCCGAAGCCAATCTCTCAGTAAAAAAAATATTGGAATAAGTGGCAAACCGTACAAAAACAGTGGGTGCACCCAATCGAAACTCGAAAAGGTGGAAGGCTGAAACCAATATTTTGAAAACCAATCTTGCATATCTTTCGGTGAATGGTAAACGGCAAAGAGTGAACGGTAAGAAAACTGGCTGTAAATGATTTTTAGATTTAGAAAGTTGCCTCAAAATGTTGAATCGTTTCCCTTTTATCGTGAACCGTTTTATGCGCCAACACCCATTTCAGTTCTGCGTTCACGGTAAATTCCTTCGGCTAATTCTTGTAGGACTTGTAAAGATGCAATGGTTTTTTTGGAATATACACCTCCATAAACTGTTGCATCAATCTCCCGCAGGGCATCCGCCAAACGATTATCCTTTAAATTATCTAATATTTCCTTGGTTGTAAAGGTGGTAAAGGGTTTATTTTCAAGGCGTTCCAAGTATTTTTTCCAAAGTACAATTGCTTTTTCAATGTTTTCCAATCGCTTTTTTGTATCATCTGTTCCACGACTTAATCGCTGAAAAAGTTTTTGGAAATCATCATATCTTCTCCTAAAATTAAAGAGTCTTATTTGCCTTTTTATGGGTTTCCCAAAAAACCAAAAAATCAAGCCTGTAACTAAGCAAAGCCCAATGAGTATCAAAAAAATAAGCGGAAAATTAACTTGTTGAGCAATCGGAATCATACGAGTATCCTTTTTTAAGGA
The DNA here is from genome assembly GCA_031423975.1 of Cytophagales bacterium. Classification (GTDB taxonomy): domain Bacteria; phylum Bacteroidota; class Bacteroidia; order Cytophagales; family Spirosomataceae; genus Arcicella. The sequence goes on from JANPGQ010000095.1 coordinate 6,767, forward strand.
CATCGTATCAATGTTGGCATTTCGTTGAATTATACTCTTTAAAATAACATAATCCATCGGTGAAAAAATACGGGTGCAGTCCCGCTTTGCCCTCACGTATATGGGCAAACTCAACTCTTGCTTGGGGCTAACATCAAAGGAAATCAAGGTGTAAACCACACTGTCGAGGCTGCCATTTTCAGTAGTAACGGTAGGGAAATACTGCCTATTTACCAGTTCAAAGGGAGCGAAATTGTAGGAGGAATCAGGAAAAAAAACGTCTTTATTGGGGTCGTGGCGATAACTGAGGGCATATTTTACGGGTAAACCCACTTTCATACTCACTTCCAAAAACTTTCCCTTCGGTGGAGTCCAACTGGGGACTTGGGCAATTGTTTTTTGAGTAATGATTAAAAGTAACGTCTTTATTATTAGATATTTTAGGTTTTTTATGGTCATTTAAAGTTAAAATATTCGTCGTCTTGCCAAGTGAGCTTAAAGGTATTGTTTCCATCAATCTTAAAAACCCAAACAGGTTCGCCTTCTTCCTCGGCGGCAATAGTTATTTCTCCATCGTCTTTTATACAATCAGTTACTTCCAAATTGTGTAATTGGGCGTAAAGATTTAGTAAATCTTCTGAGTAGGTTATGTTTTTGTGGAAAATTGTTTTCATTATTTATCAAGAATTTGTGGAATAAATAAATATTTCCGAATAGTTATTCACTTTCAACTATTTATTCGAACAGCAAACCGCATCAATTACTTCCTCACCTTAAACAACTTTATCAACTTAGGCACATAATCCTCCGAAGCATCAATGGCTATATAATTAGCTCTATTTTGCTTACAAATTTGGTCTAATTGTTCAGAATTATACTCAAAAAGGTTTTTCATTCGGTTTCTGAACCAATTGGACGAAGCATTTACCCAAATCGTTTTCTTGCTTTCGGTATCAAAAACGGGAATAATTCCTAAACGGGGCAAATTAGTTTCCCGCTGGTCGTAGAGATGAATCACAATTAAATCATGTCTTCGGGCGAGGGCTTTTAGGTTTTCTTCGTAGCCTGTATCAATAAAATCTGAAATCAAAATTACTAAACTCCTCCTTTTCAAAACGTCCAAAGTAAACAAAATCATCTTTTTAATATTCGTTCCCACTGATTCTGTTTTGAGTTTAAATAGCTCTAAAATGGTTGTATAGCCATGTTTTAGTGTATTGGCGGGCTTGATGTATTTCTCTTTTTGGTCTGAAAAACATAACATTCCCACATGGCTTGCTTCTTTGATTGCTGATAATGTCAAAACCCCGCAAATCTCTTTGGTAGTGTCTAATTTAGAACGGTCAGACCGTCCCACATCTTGCGAACCACTGACATCTACCACAAAAAAAACGGTTTGTTCTTTTTCTTCTTTAAAAATCTTAATGAAAGTACCATGCCCTTTGGCGGAGGTATTCCAGTCAATCAGACGAACGTCATCACCGTATTGATAAAGACGTAAGTCGCTGAATTCTAATCCAGAACCTTTGAAAATAGAATGGAAATTTCCCCGCATTTGCGAAGTAACCGCCTTACGAATTCTAATTTCGTATTTATAAAGTTTGGATAAAAATTCGTTAGGATTCATAGTTAATTTTCCTTAAATAATATTAAATCTACCTATTTTCCCTGTAATTTTGAAATATGAGATGGAGAATTATAGCAATAACTTTATGGCTGACGTCATGCGGTTCCGACGAAAAGCCCAAAAACTTGATTGATGCAAGCACAATGGTTAATATCATGACTGATATTCACATCATTGAGTCCCAAATAAATAATTTACATTTGCAGCATCAAGATTCGTCTGTATTTATATATCAGAAATTGAAAGTAAAAATGTTGAAAAAATATAATACCGATACTGCTATTTTCAATAGTAGTTTCAAGTACTACATTTTGAATCCCGATAAAATGAAGCTGATTTATGTGGAAGTAAAGAATAAATTGGAAGAGGAAAAAAAGAAAACTCTGATTGCCTCTAAACAAAAACCTAAAATCACACCCGCAATACTTGCCAAGCAGAAAAGTGATTCTATCGAGGCTGTTCTACATAAACCCAGCAAAGAATTTATTGAAAAAATGCGATTAAAAGGTGTTTCAGAAGGAAATAGAAAGAAAAAGCTACATTCTTTTCCTGAGCATAGTAAGAAAAACCGACCTGTGAAATCGCAAAAAGCATTAGAATAATATTTATTTTTTCTTTTCTCGAATAGATTTGACGATCCTAACTGCCGACATAATGACGATGGCAAAAGTTAGTAATCCCACAATTCCCCAAATCCAATCAACCGAGTTTTTGAGGACTACTAAAAAGACAATGGCAAAGAGAAATATGGTAGCTATTTCATTAAAAAGCCTTAATTGAAAACCTGTGAAACGAAATTTACCTCTTCTCAATTCTAAAATCAACTTTCTACAAACGAAATGATAGCCTACTAAACCCACTACAAAAGCTAATTTCAGATGCAACCATCCGTGTGAAGCAAAAGAATCCCACCAAACCCAATAAACTAAAGTTGTTCCCGAAATCAAAGTCAGCCACATCGCTGGAACCATGATGGCGTTAAAGAGAATTTTCTCCATCTTTTGAAACTGTTCTTGAATAATCGAACGTTCCAATTCTGGTTTTTCGTTGGCTTCGGTATGATATACAAAAAGGCGAGGAAGATAGAAAAGCCCTGCAAACCAACTGGTTACGAAAATAATATGAATGGCTTTAACGTGGTCGTAATTCATTTTGAGTTTATGAGTTTACAAGTTTATGAGTTTATGAGTTTTAGCTGAATAAAGAATATTCCTCTTTTTACTCATAAACACTAAACTCATAAACTTCTCTTATATTTTTTAAAAAAGCTATTCCATTTCATTTGGATAACGCCCAAAATTGCCTCTCTAAAAATATTAGCAGACATTTTTGATTGTCCTCTGGTACGGTCGGTGAAAATGATAGGTACTTCCACAATCTTGAAACCGTATTTCCAAGTGGTAAATTTCATTTCTACCTGAAAAGCATAACCCACAAATTTTATGGAATCTAAATTGATGGTTTTCAGTACATTAGCTTTGTAGCATTTGAATCCTGCCGTAACATCCATTACGGGAATACCCGTAATAAAACGTACATAATATCCCGCAAAATACGACATCAAAACCCTACTCATGGGCCAATTAACCACATTTACTCCACTACTATACCGTGAACCAATTGCCATATCTGCCCCCTCAATGGCACAAGCATTATACAATTTTACCAAATCATCGGGATTGTGCGAGAAATCGGCATCCATTTCAAAAATGTACTCGTATCCCAAATCTAAGGCATACTTAAAGCCGTGAATATAGGCTGTTCCAAGCCCTAATTTGCCTTTACGTTCCTGTAAAAGCAAGCGATTTGTTCCAAATTCAACTTGTAATTCTTTGATTTTTAATGCTGTACCATCAGGCGAGCCATCATCCACAATCAGTAAATCAAAAGTCGGTTCCAGACTCATCACTTTACGAATAATGGCTTCAATATTTTCAATTTCGTTGTATGTGGGGATGATAACGATACGTGGATTCATTCAAATGTGTTAATTAGGGGAATGGCGGTTTATAAATATATGCAATTTACAAAAACCATCTTGAAAAATTTAGATTTAGAATTGTTATTGAAAAAAGCTATTAATTAATTTCTAAACTCTCACCTCCACAACCGCAGTTTTTGCCTTTGTGGCATTTCTGATGGCTACCTGTTGGGCTAATTTTTCGGCGGCATTTCTGAAAATATCAGCGACTTTTCCTTCCGTCATCACGGCTGGTTTACCTTCATCTCCTGCCTCACGGATGCCCTGTACAATGGGGATTTCACCCAATAATTCGGTTTCAAATTTTATTGCCAAATTCTTTCCACCATCTTTTCCAAAGATAAAATACTGATTATCAGGTAATTCGGCAGGAGAAAAATATGCCATATTTTCAATAACACCCAAAACGGGTACATTAATTTGTGGTTGACGAAAGAACATTAAGCCCTTGGTCGCATCGGCAAGAGCTACTTTTTGCGGAGTCGTTACGATGACCGCTCCTGTTACGGGGACAAGTTGCACGAGCGACAAATGTGTATCTGAAGTTCCTGGCGGTAAGTCAATCAACAAGTAATCTAATTCACCCCAAAAAGTATCGCTAAAAAACTGGCGTAAGGCTTGCGTAACCATTGGTCCACGCCACGGCACAGGATTGTCTTGTGGAGCAAGAAATCCCATCGAGATCATCTTGATTCCGTACTGCATGATGGGCTGAATCATGTTTTTGCCGTCAATTTGCTGTACCAACGGCTGCATATCTTCTGCCCCAAACATCACAGGAATGGAAGGTCCAGAAATATCGGCATCAATGATTCCCACTTTCGCTCCCGACATTTTCAAAGCCATCGCCAAGTTGGCAGTAACTGTTGACTTGCCAACGCCACCTTTTCCCGAAGCAATCGCAATGATGTTTTTTACGTCTGGCAAAAGTGTTCCGCCCATGCGTGAAGACGTTACATCAGAAGTCATATTTACCACAACATTCACATCCGCATCCACGTGCGTATGAATGGCATCGGTACATTCCTTACGGATTCTTTCCTTTAATGGACAAGCTGGTGTAGTCAAAATTACGGTAAAACGTACTTCTCCAACGCCCATTTCTATGTCCTTAATCATATTCAGGGTTATCAAATCCTGTTTCAAGTCAGGTTCCTGCACGGTTGATAATGCCCTGATGATGTCTTCTCTTTTTATTTTTAATTCACCCATTGTTTTGGCTTTTGGCTATCGGCTTTTGGCTATTGACAAAAGTCGATAAATTTTCTGCTACAAAGATACGGCGTTTCAGTTATCAGTAAACAGTAAAACTTTATCAGAAATTACTATTCTGTAATTTTTATTCATTGCAATAATACTTTTGATACTTCAAACTTTCGGTTTTCTTACTAAATTCGTAGAAAATTATTGGTTAAATTAATCACCAATCACTCCGTTTCAAAAACAATCATTACCTCAATCATGTCAAAATCCGAAAACTCATCTCCCATCCGTTGGGGAATCCTCGCTTGCGGAGGAATTGCCGAAAAATTTGCTGCCGATTTAGTCGCCCATGTGTCTGATGGCGTGGTCTATGCCGTAGCCTCACGAGACCTCTCGAAAGCCCAAGATTTCGGCAAACGTCATGGTGCTGAAAAAGCCTTTGGTAGTTATCAAGAATTGGCAGATTGCCCAGAAGTTGATGTCATTTATATTGCCACGCCTCACGCCCATCATTACGAAAATACCTTGATGTGCTTGGAAGCAGGCAAAGCGGTTTTGTGCGAAAAAGCCTTTACGATTAATTCGGTTATGTTGGAGGAAATGGTAGCAAAATCAAGAGCAGAAAACCTGTTTTTGATGGAAGCCATCTGGACTCGTTTTCACCCTGCCATTGCCCAAGTACAAGAGATAATTGAATCTGGCAAAATTGGTGATATTGTCCATATCGTAGCAGATTTCGGTTTCAAGGCAGATTATAAGGTGGACGGAAGACTTTTCAACCCAGCATTAACGGGCGGTTCACTCTACGACATTGGTATTTATCCTTTGTTTATCAGTAAATTATTATTAGGAAATCCGAAGGAAATTAAGGCGGTAGCTACGATGGCTCCCACGGGCGTAGATATGAATTGCGCCATGTCTTTGACCTACCCAAGTGGTGCTACAGCTTCACTTTTTTCAACCGTAATGGCGGAAACTGATACCGTTTGCACAATTTACGGAACGAAAGGGAAAATCTTTATTCACGGGCGTTTCCACGAAACAAAAGGCTTTACGCTGACCATCAAAGGCGAAGAACCCCAAGTTTTTGAGACTGAAAGATTAGGTTTTGGATATTCGTATGAGGCAGAGGAAGTACAGAAATGTTTGCGAGCAGGCAAAACCGAAAGCGATAAACTACCCTTAGATTTTAGTTTGGAACTAATGGAATTGTTATGTGAAATCCGTCAGCAAATTGGACTGGTTTATCCGCAGGAGGTTGTTTGAAATTATTCATTCATGGCATGATTAATCGCATGTCATGAGTATTAGATTAGACAACTTTTTTTGAAAGTTGTCTAATCTTAAATACATATCTAATTTGAAGATTGAGCCACAAATTCAAAAATAAAAGTACCTACTCCTTTCTCTACCAAATTGGTCAATTCAAATCCATTCTGCCCCAAACAATTAATCCATTCATCTTGTGTAAAAAGAGGTTTCCCGCAACCCTCGTGTATCTCGCCTGATTTCTTAGCCATTTGCTCTTCAATGAATAATTTCCCCGAAGGTTTCAAACAATTTTTTATATCCTGCAAAATTTCATT
>JANPGQ010000096.1:0-2040 GCA_031423975.1 Cytophagales bacterium
TCAATGTCCTTTCCTCCTTTATTTTGGATAATAATTCGGTAGGGTTCAGCCTTCCAACCATCCACCGCAATCAAGTAGCAATCATCCTGCATGGTGTCGTTCCAATAATTCATCACGTGCTGATACACATCATATTTATCCATCAAAGCCTTGCCTGTGTAGGCAGCAAGTGCATCTTCCGAAACCGTGTGAATAATTTGTTTTGGTCTGATACCCACATCGAGAGCCTTTAAGAAAAGTGTATTTCTGATTTGCCAATCCTCAAAAAGGTCATCCATTTCATCACTAAAATCCACAAACTCAGGGTGGGCGAAAATAGTTTGTTTGATGGTATCTTTTCCATTTTTCAAAGCGCAATAATCAGCCCTTTGACTATCAGCAAATAGTTCGTTTTTGAGGCTCGGGTAAACCGTCCAATAATCAGAAAGGGCATCAACATCTATTTTAGGAATATCACCCAACAAATGAGCCTCAATATCTTGAATATCCTCAATTTCTTGACTGTCGATATATCTTGGAATATTGAGGTTGTAGTCATTTTTAGGGTCACTGATTTCCGTTAATGAAACAAAACGGCTAAACTTTGGGATTTCAATTTGCTTATTAAAAACATCCACAATTTTGTGAATATCCTGTTCTCTAAGGCGGTTTTTATTACCATCTTTAATAAATCCTTTGCTGGCGTCAATCATAAAAATGCCCTTTTCATCGTCAGAAAGCTCTTTTGTTGCCTCAGCGTGTTCCATATCCAACACAATGACACAGGCAGGAATACCTGTACCATAAAACAAGTTGGCAGGCAGTCCAATAATTCCTTTGATGTACCCTTGTTGAAGGATGTTTTTACGGATTTGAGCCTCTACATTTCCTCTAAACAAGACCCCATGCGGCAGAATACACGCCCCTTTTCCCGTACTTTTCAAGGATTTAATGATGTGGAGAAGAAAGGCATAATCACCATTTTTTTCTGGTGGAAGATTCTCCGCTTCAAAACGCCCAAAAGGGTCTTCGGCAGGGTTAAAACCGTCCATCCAATTTTTAGAAGAAAACGGAGGATTGGCAACAATAAAGTCGAATGTTTTAAGGTATCCCGTTTCTTTATTGAGGTGCAAAGGGTGAGAAATCGTACTTTGTCCTTTTTCAATAATAGCTTCGGGACTATTGTGGAGAATCATATTCATCCGAGCCAAGGCAGCCGTAACGACCGTTTTCTCTTGTCCGTAAATATTAACTTTGGTTTCGGTTTCTTCGGCAACCTTCAATAAAAGTGAACCAGAACCGCAAGTAGGGTCATAAATAGTTTGTATTTCGCTTGATTTTCTCTTTACCCCAATCACCTTCGCCAACACTCGACTGACCTCTCCAGGTGTATAAAATTCACCTTTGCTTTTTCCACTCGCTGAGGCAAAATTACGCATGAGATATTCATAGGCATCGCCCAAAATATCATCTCCTTCAGCACGATTTTTACTAAAATCTAAGGCAGGGTTTTCAAAAATAGTAATCAGATTGGTTAGTTTAGAGACCATTTCAGCACCCTTTCCTAATTTTTCTTCATCCTGAAAACTAATCACATCAATCACATTGACCAAATCATTCTGTTCGGCTAAGGCAGTGATAGCAATATCCATTTTCTCCCCAATTTCTTTTTGCCCTTTCAAGGCTTGCATTGCCTTAAAACCACCGCCTTCTGGAATACTAATTAAACCATCAGGGTCATTGCCATATTTATCAGAAACATATTTTACGAATAATAAAATTAAAACATAATCTTTGTATTGACTGGGATCCATTGAGCCTCTAAGTACGTCACAACTTGCCCACAGAGAACTGTATAATTCTGATTTTTTAATTGCCATTATAAACTTTCTAATTCCTTGTTTGTAAAAATTAATGTATAGTTTTCAAATATAATACAAAAAAGCCAAACCCGTTATACAGATTTGGCTTTAGTTTTACACACGTTATACGGCTTTATACCACGTTACATGCTGTTAGACAAGGTTATACCATTAATTTACAATTGTAAAAAATCTTTTG